>JABDJY010000454.1 GCA_013003285.1 Alphaproteobacteria bacterium
GTGTTCTTGTCGAAGAATGCCGCCAGCTAGACGTGCGCCGCCTCAACCGCGACGGCGTATTAGCTGATGGCGTACCACACCACTGCCGCGCCGCGAGTCTTACGATACCAAGGTCGGTCGCCATGGCCGCTATGGCACTTTCCAATTGGCCGAGGTTACCGTTCCAAGAAACCTGTTCCAGCAAATCCTGGAATTGATCGATGATCTACGGCGGAGACCCGTTCCGGCGTAGGCCGCGGGAATCGGCGGCAAGGTGAAAATGACTGGAGAGGCACGTCTGAATGACGGAAAATACGGGCAAATGGGCTTCCAACAACGGCCAAATCATCAAATCGGGACTGTCGGATGGCCGTAGAACAAAATTCCTTCCATCGGTGGTGGGACTTGCCTACGATTGGCTGCGATACGAATGCCATCTGGGGAATGTCGAGTTGATGGAATGTTGAGGCGTGAGGATTATCCGGCCCAGTTGCCGCGGCCAGAGCCGGTGTTGGAGTTTCAACAGGAACTCTGGCAGCGCAGCGGTGATGTTGAGGGTACGGACATTGCCTGGGGCGATGATATTTACCAACGGGTCGCGATCTACCCGGCCCCCGATCCGAACGGCGACGTGTTCGCATTCATCCATGGCGGGCGCTGGACGAGTGGGCACAAGGAGGCCATGGCCTTCATGGCACCGGGGTTCCACGCGGCGGGCATCACATTCGCGAGCCTCGGCCACCGACTGGCACCGGCGACATATGACGACGGATTTCCCGATCTGTGCAACGGGTTGGCGTGTCTCTCGGCCAACGTGGACCGGCTGGGCGGCGACCCGCAGCGGATTTTCGTCGGCGGGCATTCGTCGGGCGGACATTACGCCGCCCAACTCGCCGTGACCCGCGACTGGCAAGCCCGCCACAGCCTGTCCGGTGATGTCATCAAGGGCTTTCTGCCGATCTCCGGCGTCTATGACGTCTCTTCGGACGCCGACTTCGACGACTGGCCGCCGCCGTGCCTCGCCGAGGGTGATGACGGGCGCGAAAAGAGCCCACAATATCGTATCGCGGATACCCCGCCGCCGTGCCTGGTGACCTGGGGCAGTGAGGACTATCCGTTCCTGATTCCCCAGGGCAAGGCGTTCGCACAGGCGCTGGCGGATGGCGGGGGCGATGTCGAGACCCTGGAAATACCCGGCAAGACCCATTTCACGGTGCTGGGTGACGGGGCCGATCCCGCTGGCGCATGGAACCGGCGGGCCGTGAGCTGGATCTCCGAGCACTAATCCCGCCATCTTTTGGGAACGCCTGCAATACCCCGTTGCATGGCGGTTTGGTGCATGCGGATGATTGATATTCTATAATAATATCAAATGAGACGATCCGGCGTTGGGTAGAAAAGTTTGGTAGATCTTATGCCCGTCGCTTACGGCATATCCGGCCAAAACCAATTTGGCTACCATCGGTTCCGAATTTAGGGGTCATCTGGGGAATGTCAGTTGATATCAATGACAGGTCACTTCAACTTGATCCCAATTACTGCCGCCGCCTGACCCCGACCTTCGTGAAACCCCAGTTCAGGCCGCGGTAAACGCCTGCAGTCCGGTCTGCGCCCGACCCAGAATCAGGGCGTGAATATCATGGGTGCCTTCATAGGTATTCACGGATTCCAGATTCATCACATGCCGGATGACGTGATACTCGTCGGAAATGCCGTTTCCCCCGTGCATGTCGCGCGCGACCCGCGCGATATCCAGCGCCTTGCCGGCGTTGTTCCGCTTCATCAGTGAAATCATCTCCGGGGTGGACTGGTCCGCGTCGATCAGACGGCCGAGGCGCAGGCTGCCATGCAGACCCAATGTAATTTCGGTCTGCATGTCCGCGAGTTTCTTCTGGATGAGCTGGTTCGCGGCCAGCGGCCGGCCGAACTGCTTGCGCTCAAGCGTGTAGTCCCGCGCCGCATGCCAGCACGCTTCGGCAGCACCCATGGCGCCCCACGAGATGCCGTAGCGCGCCTTGTTGAGACAGCCGAACGGGCCGCCAAGGCCGTGGGCGTCGGGCAGCTTGTTTTCTTCCGGGACGAAGACGCCGTCCATCACCACCTCGCCGGTGGACGAGGCGCGCAGGGAGAATTTCCCCTCGATCTTGGGTGTCGAGAGGCCCTCCATGCCACGCTCCAGGATGAAGCCGCGGATCACGCCCTCATCATCCTTCGCCCAGACCACAAACACGTCGGCGATCGGCGCATTGGAGATCCACATCTTCGCGCCCGACACCGCATAACCGCCATCGACGGACTTCGCCCGGGTGACCATGTTCCCCGGGTCCGAGCCATGATCGGGTTCTGTCAGGCCGAAGGCCCCGACCCATTCACCGGTCGCGAGTTTGGGGAGGTATTTCATGCGCTGCTCTTCGGAGCCGTAGGCGTAGATCGGCCACATCACGAGCGACGACTGCACCGAGAGTGCCGAGCGGTAGCCGGAATCAACCTGCTCGACCTCGCGTGCGATCAACCCGTAGCAGACATGGTTCACACCCGCGCAGCCATATTCTTCGGGCAGGGTCGAGCCCAGGAAGCCAAGCTCGCCGAACTCGTTCATGATCTCGCGCTCGAAGGTTTCGTTGCGGTTGGCCTCGATGATCCGCGGCAGCAGCTTTTCCTGGCAATAGGCCCGCGCGGTGTCGCGCACCATCCGCTCGTCTTCGCTCATCGCATCGTCAAGCATCAGCGCATCGTCCCACTGGAATCGCGGCTTGCTGCCGCTGGAGGGCGGCGGATTTGCGTTGTCTGAAGAAGCGAGGCTCATGATCAAATACTCCGTATCTATGTTTCTATGAAGATATGCAGCTGTGTGCGACAGGACTTAGAGATTTACCTGGACCAAGAAGGTACCCTCGGATGCCAGTCCCGCACCAAGCGCCTTGGCCAGGGCCGGCGCATCGTCAGCGTACATCGCCTCTACGCCCATGCCGCGAGCCAGCGATACCCAATCGAGGTTTGGACGATCGAGCGACAACATATCGATCGCGCGCGGTCCAGGGTTTTGCACTCCGACATTGGTGAGTTCGCCGCGCAGGATGTTGTAGCTGTTGTTGGCAAACACCAGCACCGTGATATCGAGATTCTCGCGGGCCATCGTCCACAGCGACTGCAATGTGTACATGCCACTCCCGTCGCTCTGGAGCAGTATCACCTTGCGATCTGGGCAGGCGACAGCCGCGCCGACCGCAACCGGAAGGCCATAACCGATCGAACCGCCACGATTGTTCAGCCAGTCATGAGGCGGTGCACCGGCCGTCTCCGCGAAAAAGTCTCGCCCTGTGGTGATGCTTTCATCCACCACGATTGCATTCTCCGGAATCAGGTTCCCGAGCACCGATGCGATCGAGGAAGGGTTGTTGGGGCCGTTCGGGATGTCCGGTCGG
>JABDJY010000457.1 GCA_013003285.1 Alphaproteobacteria bacterium
ACACCCGATCTATGAGGGCCACGCGACCGGCTTTACCTACGCGCCCTTCGTCAATCGCCAAGCGGGATCGGTACATACCGGTTTCGGTGTCGCCGCCTTGGCGCCGGGCGGCACGACGGAGATCACCACCCATGCCTTCGAGAAGGGCATCTTCGTTCTCGACGGCGAGGTCGAATTTCTGCGCAACGGACATGCTTATCGATTATCGGAGGGCGATTTCGCGCTGATCCCCACTGTCACGCCGCATGCCTGGCGCAATAGTGGCGATGTTGAAACGCGTTGGGTGATGGTTGAATCACCTCAACCGAAACCGGCGGGGGGCTGGCAGGATACTTGGTTCACCGGCCCGGCGAGTTGGCCCGATGACATATCGGAGCCCGATTTGGGCGATCCTCGCCTCACCGGGTTCGGTCATTACGGCGTCGAAAATCAACCGCCATCGTCGGACAACAATCCCTATCTCCACGGCTTTTCCATGCGCATGCTGTTGGATAGCGATCAGGGCGCCGTCCATTTCTACATGTTCATCATCAATTTCCGTGACGGCGGCCTGTGCGACCATCACGACCATCCCTTCGAAGAGACCTATTTCATGCTCGAAGGCGAAATAGACTGCGTCTTTGAGGGTGAGAAATATCATCTCAAGGCAGGCGATTACGGCTGGACCGGGGTCGGCACCCAGCATGGTTTTTTCCCCAAGAAAGGGCAGCCGGCGCGCTGGCTTGAAGTGCAAGTGCCGCAGCCGCCGCGCAGCGGCGGACAGCGCTGGTACAATCAATGGGACTATATTAATTCGACCTTGAAAGTGTAGGCCCGATGACCCTTCCGGCGCCGACAGATTCGATTTGTGAAGCAGTCGCTGCGGAACGGGTTCCGATTCTCGATTTAACGTCCTATTTGCGCGGCGATGCCGGGGCACGCGAACAGGCGGGCGCCGACCTTCGCCATATCCAGGAAAATCTCGGCTTCTATTACATCGTCAATCACGGGGTTCCAGCCGACCTTATTGCGCGGTCATTCGAGAAGGTCGCGGCCTTCTTTGCGCAGCCCGAGGAAGAGAAACGCAAGATTCTGGTCAATCGCCATCAGCTCGGTTTCGTGCCGTCGAAGGCGAGCATCATGAAAACCGAATTGACCGACGCCAATACCAAGGCGGATTTGAACGAAGGATTGTCGCTGATGCGCGAGCGCTCGCCCGACGATCCCAAGGTCGTCGCCGATGTGCGGTTCTCCGGTCTCAATCAGTGGCCCGAGGGCGTGCCGGGGTTGCGCGAGACATTGTTGGAATACCATGTGGAGATGGATGCGCTCGCCAAGCGCCTGCTGCCGCTCTATGCGCTGGCGCTGGATAAGCCGGCCGACTATTTCGCGCCGTTTTTTGAAGACGCCCATTACTATAACCGCAACTCGCTCTATCCGGCGGTTGAGAATGCCGACGGACACGAAGCGCTGGGCGCCCACACCGACCATAATTTCATGGCGCTGTTGCCGATGTCGGCCGAGCCGGGCTTATTGTACGCTACGCCGTCGGGCAACTGGTGTCCGGCGCCGCATGTCGCCGGCGCCATCGTGGTGAATACCGGCGAGTTCCTGAAGCGCTGGACCAACGGTCGGTTCCTGCCGACACCGCACCGGGTCACCGTGCCCAAACGCGACCGTTATGCGCTGACCTTCCACTACAGCCCGGCCGACGAGACCGTGGCCGATCCGCTCGATACCTGTGTCGGACCGGATAACCCGCGCAAGTTCGAGCCCAAGACTTTCATCCAGCACATGACCGACTACATCGATGCGGTCTATGTGCCGCAGCAAGAGATGATGGAGTGCTAGGCCGCGCCGCTTAATCCTTGCGGCCTCTCTCAAGCTGAGTATGGTCGCGCCATCATGTCTGCCAACGACACCCAAATCCTCATCGTCGGTGGTGGCCCTGTTGGGCTGACCACGGCGCTCGAATTCGCCCGCCATGGTGTCCGCTGCATTCTGGTCAACGAGCAAGCGGATACGGCGCTGCACCCCAAGGCCAATGCCATCAATGCCCGCTCCATGGAGCATTTCCGCCGCTACGGCCTGGCGCCGAAGATCAGGGCGGCGGGTCTGCCGACGGATTATCCAACCGACGTCACCTATGTGACCCGGTTGACCGGGTTTGAGATGGCGCGGCTGCCAATGCCGACCAGCGCCGACGCGGTCGCACAAGCGATTGATGGCAGCAGCCCCTATGATTGCGCCGAGCCGCCGCATCGCTGCAACCAAATGTATCTCGAGGCGATTTTGCTCGAGGCGGCGGCGGAACAACCCTCGGTCGACATTCGTTTCGGGCACCGGCTCGAGAAGTTCCATGAGGTCGATGGCGGAGTCGTTGCGACGATCTGTGATCTGGCGAACGATCAGACTTACGACATCCGTGCGGATTATCTGGTCGGTGCCGATGGCGGTCGCAGCAGGGTGCGCCGCCAACTCGAAATTCGCTACGAAGGTGAGGGCGGGGTGGTGCGCCAGATGATGGGTGGCGCCATGTTGGCGACCTATTTTCGGGCCCCGCGTGACCGGGCTTGGCTGCAAATTGCGCCGTCCTGGCAGTATTGGATCGTCACCCCCGATTTGCGCGCACTGTTGGTCTCCGTCGACGGTGGCGACGAATTTGTCCTGTTGTCGCGCATTCCCGACGGGGTCGACGCCAGCGAGATCGACGATCGTGAGCTGATTAATCGCGCTGCTGGGGCGCCGGTCGATGCCGAGATAATTTTGCGTCAGCCTTGGACCGCCGGGCATGCGTTGGTAGCGCAGTCGTTTGGGCGCGACCGGGTCTGGCTGGTCGGCGACGCGGCCCATCTGTTTACGCCGACCGGTGGGCTGGGCATGAACACCGGCGTGGACGATGCGGTGAATGTGGCGTGGAAACTGGCCGCCATGGTCCAAGGCTGGGGCGGGCCGAGGCTATTGCCCACATATGAGACCGACCGCCGGCCCATCGGCGAACGCAATCTGGGCTTTGCCAAAAGCTTCGCTGTGTCCATCGGAACCTTCGATGTGAGCGAGGCTGCGGAACAGGATAGCGCCGACGGCGCCGCCGAGCGGCAGAAACTGGGTGCTCATTTAGCTGATCATGGCAAACGCGAGTTTATTATTCCCGGCATCGTGCTCGGTGTGCGTTACGAGGGGTCGCCGATCATTTGGTCCGACGGCACGCCGCCGACCACCGACGATCCTTACGACTATGTGCCCAGCGCGCGACCGGGATCGCGCGCGCCCCATATGTGGCTGCGCGACGGCTCGGCACTGTGCGATCATTTCGAAGCTGGCTTTACCTTGCTGCGGTTATCCGAGGGTACGCCGGTCGATAATTTGATCGCGGCGGCGCAGGAAAGCGGCGTGCCGGTGAGTGTGTTCGAGCCAGCCGATGACGCGGTACGAGAACGCTACGCGGCGAAGTTAGCGTTAGTCGGCCCAGACGGACATGTGGTCTGGCGCGGCGACACGCTGCCCGCCGATTGCAGTGAACTCATCGATCGTATCCGCGGGGCCTAGCTGGGATCGATGCGGTGTATGCCGCGGGGCACGTCGTGTAGCGATTCCACGCCGGTCTCGGTGATCCGCACCGCTTCGCCAGTTTGCACGCCAGCCTTCTGATCCGTCGTAATGACGTTGGGCTGCACCACCATGCACATGCCCGGCGCCAGTGTGAGGTCGGGGATCGGGCCCGCTGGCCGGCTCTTGCAGCCGAGGACCGGGGGCAGATAGCCGCCGCCATAGCCATGCACCAAATCGTCGTAGATGGAGAAGCCGGCGTCTTCGATAACGCTGGAGGCATCGAAAATATCCTGTGCCGTCGTGCCCGGTTTGAGGATCGCCATGATCGTGTCGAAAGTGGCGTCGGCGGTTGCGTGCAGATCCTCATAGAGCGGCGTCGGGTCGGCGCCGATGGTGAAGGTGCGCAGAATTTGCCCCGAATAGTCCCAGAAGTCGGCGCTGATTTCGGTAAAGCCCACATCGCCGTTGGCCACTTTGCGGGTCAACGGCCATTGCCGCGGCACGCAGCAATCGGGATCGGCCATGCTGGTGACACCGAAAAAATGGATCAAGTTCGTCGCGCCCCAGGGCAGATAGGCCCGCTCCACATGGTCGCCCAGGGCGCGCTCATTGTCGCCCAGCCGCGTATTGCGCAAGACCGCTTCGTAGGACAGATCGCTTAACACGGCGCCGATCTTGAGCCAGTCGAACTCCTCTTCCGACTTGATCATGCGCGCGCCGCCATAGGCGCGGTTGAGGTCGATAATCTCGCTGGTGCGTGCTTCCAGCGCGCGATAGGCTCCCATGGGCAGCGGACCGATTACACCGACGCGAGGGTTCGGCTTGCCGCGCTGTTCCATGGTCGCGATCGCCGTGCCGATGGTGGATTCGCCACCCGGTCCAACCTCGGTCTGGTAGGCGATGTGGGTGGCTTCGGGGACGTGATTGTAGAACTGCACATACATCGCCGGTGTGGCGCTGGGTGAGAACACCACAGCCGCTTCGGCGGTGACCGGCCAGCCGGTAAAGAAGCCGACCCCGTTGCCGGCCCAAAAGGCGCCATAGACCAGAACATGATCGAGATCGTGTTCGGCCATCCACCCATCAATCAGCGCCCGCCGGCGATCCATCTCGCCGTCGGAAAAACGCGGATACTCCATATCGATGATGGCGCGTTGGGTGGGCGTCAGACGCTCGGTCAGCTGTTTCTCATTGTCGGCGGTCATTGTTGGTTCTCCCCGGCATTCGATTTCGAAACAGTATGGCGCTTCTGCTGGATATTAAAAATGGCAATCGACGATCCGGGCAACGCAATCGCATCACGGATACATGCCGGCGAGGCCAGTCATCGGTAGGAATATTCAGGCTGGGATTAGGGTGCACGAAACCGCTGCGCGAAGCACCGATACGGCACCTTGCGTATGTTCGAAGCCGTGGGCTTCTTGACCAGGAAACGATTGTATCAGGCGCGGAGCCCGACGGCGGCAGCTCGACTTATAGTCCGCTGCGCCACGTTCCTGACGATTTGCAACGCTTGCAGACACGCTCTCCCGACCATTCACTGCTGAACGGTTCGCGGCATTTCAGGCACTGGCGTGATTTCGGTTCTTCCACGCGCCGTGCTGTAAAAACAGCATGCAAATCGTCTTCGATCTGAGTATCGATGTTTTTTGTGTCGTCCATGATCCGATAAACTAACTCTCTAACGCCATCGGCATGCCGTCCGCCGGAAACGTCCAGTGACGGCTCCCAATGACCCTCTCTTCCCTTACAGACACGGTTTTTCCATTCATTTGTGGCCTCAAGCGGGCCGTGGCGGAAATAACCCTGTCCGTATCCAGGTGGGTATTATGGCATACGAATCAAGTCCATGGCGATTCAGATTCGACCCTTGCATGGCAGATTTAATCTCCGCGCATGGTCTGGCGGCTGGTCCAATGAAGCCGTAAAGTCGCGGGAAAGCTTGGAAAACAAGGCGAGAGAGCGGGTTTATGGACGTATTTGTAACTGGAGCGACCGGTTATATCGGCGGCACCGTGGTGGCAAAATTGATCGCGGCAGGCCACCAGGTCACCGGATTGGCCCGCGATGAGGGCCGTGCGGCGCTGTTGCGCGAGCGCGGCATAGCGCCCGTGGTCGGCACCCTGGACGATTTGGACGTGTTGGATAGTGCCGCGCGTGCCGCTGATGCCGTGGTTAACGCCGCCAACGCCGATAATCCCTTCGCCGCGCGCGTGCTTGTGGACGCGCTGCGGGGCAGCGGTAAGCGCTATATCCAGACCAGTGGTACCAGCATCGTGTCCGACAATGCCGGCGGCCAGGGGGGCGGCACCGTCTATAGAGAGGATATGCCGCTGAACGCCCTGCCGGAGAAGGCCGGGCGTATCGCCACCGACCGTATGATCCTGGACGCGGCCAATGATGGGGTACATTCGGCGATAATTTGTCCCTGCCTGATCTATGGACAGGGGCTCGGCGTGCGGCCCCATAGCCCGCAAATCCCCACATTCATCGCCTTGGCCAAGGAGTCCGGCGTGCCGCGCCATATCGGCGCTGGCGAAAACATTTGGTCCCATGTTCATATCGAGGATTGCGCCGATGCCTTTCTGCTCGCCCTGGATAAGGCGCCGGCGGGCTCGTTTTTCTACGTCGAGGGCGGCGAGGCGTCGATGCGCGACGTGAACCGCGCGGTCGGCCGGATGCTGGGAATGGGTGAGGCGACCGAAACCTTTCCCATGACCGAAGCCCTGCGGGCCTGGGGGCCGGGGATGGCCTTCGCCATGAGTTCAAACGTACGGGTGAATGCCGACAAGGCGCGCGCCTTGCTGGGGTGGCAGCCGAGCGGGGTGGGCCTGTTCGAGGATATCGAAAACGGCTCGTATCGGGTTTATCGATGAATCCCAGCGGCCAACTCAGGAGAGGTTAATGGCGAAGGAGCAGATCACCTCGGATCGTATGAAACAGCCGAGCGGCAACTTTTCCCATGCGACCACCATCGAGGCGCGGGGCAAGCTGGTGTTTATATCCGGCATGACGGCGCACCAGCCCGACGGCACGGTCGCGGGGGTCGGCGACGTGGAGGCCCAGACCCGTCAGGTCTGCGAAAACGTCAAGGCGGCTGTGGAAGCCGCCGGCGGCGTCATGGGCGATATCTGCCGGGTCGATGTCTTTGTGCGCAACATGGAGCATTTCGACATCATCCACCAAGTTCGCCGGGAGTATTTCACCCCGCCGCTGCCGGCCTCGACCATGGTCGAAGTCACCAAAATGACCCATCCCGACTATCTGGTTGAAATCAGCGCGATTGCTGTGGTTCAGGACGGGTAAACCGGTGCAATCAGTCGCAAAACGGGCCGCAAACATTGAGTAGCGCAGATCAAAATCAACCGAACCTTTTCATCTTGGGGAGCGGTCGCAGCGGCACCAGCATGGTTGCCGGTCTGTTTCGGAACGCCGGCTATTTTATGGGGGACAAGCTGCATGAGCCTCGGCACAGCAATCCGTTAGGGTTTTTCGAAGACGCTGCCGTCAATAATATAAATGAATCGATACTTGCCCCCCTTATACCAGCAGCGACCCGACGGGACGGCATTGTCTACCGAGCCGATGCGCCGGGGCCGGGGCAAAGATGGCTGGCGCGTCTACCCCCCGACACGGAAATCAAGGCGACGTCAGAACAACTGGATGTCATCTCGGGGCTGACGAACCAACAGCCATTTTGCTTCAAGGACCCACGCTTCGCCTACACTTTGCATTTGTGGCGGCCCTCCGGAGGCGATTGCCGTTTCATCTGTGTCTTTCGTAATCCTTCCGAAGTGATCGAGAGCATTCTCACGGAATGCAGGAACGTTGATTATCTACGAAATTTCTCGATAAGCGTGGCCCAGGCTGCCGAAGTGTGGTTTTACAACTACCGCAGCATTCTGCAGAACCACGCGAATGCCGGTGAGTGGTTTTTCATCGAATACGATCAAGTGTTTGAACCGAATGTCCTAGAGCGGTTGGCGGCCTTTACGGGCGCCGAGCTGGATCGGGATTTCCCGACGGGAACGCTTAAACGCAGTAAGCCCAGTTACAAGATCGGGCCGCCTATCCGAAAATTGTACGATGCGTTACGCCAGCGCGCCCAGCGCAGCCTGGACACTGAATTTTAACTCACAGCGCCGTGTTATCGCGCAAAAAACGGCAAATAGCTGGCGATTACACTGCATCAACTAATTTGTGATACACATATCGCCGTTTTGCTGAGAAATGGTTGCAGGTAGAGCCGCCGTGAAAATATTGTTCGTCCACCAAAATTGCCCCGGGCAATACAAGCACCTGGCGCCCGCCTTGGCGGCGCGCAAGGGTTGGGATGTGCGGTTTTTGACCCGTCCGGGCAAGCCCGACATGGCCGGTGTCACCAAGGTCGAATACGATTTGGCGCGCGAGCCGGGCAAGCAGACCCACCGTTATTTGATAAATCTGGAATCGGCGGTTCTCTATGGCTGGGCCGCCGCCTGACCATAGAGAAC
>JABDJY010000458.1 GCA_013003285.1 Alphaproteobacteria bacterium
ACACAATTTTCAATGTGAGGGGAGGGAACTATGCCTAAATCATTACGTTTTTTAGCAATTTTGACCCTGGGTGGCCTGTTGGTCGCGTGTAGCGGCACGGACGACCACGGCAAAATGGCGTCCAAGGACAGCATGTCCGACAAGAGCATGGCTAAGAAGTCCGATGGGATGGCGTCGAAGAAGGCCGAAAAGCCAAAGAAGAAAGCAGGCCCGCCACGTACCAAACATTTTCTCGTATTTTTTGATAATAACAGCGCCGACATAAAGGGTGGCGAAGCCAAAGCTGTTGCGGCCGCTGCGAAATTTGCGAAAGGTAATAAGGGATCCAACGTCTATATCACGGGGCACACCGACCGTAAGGGGTCCAAGAAAGCCAACATGAAGCTCGCCAAGATGCGGGTCGATTCGGTGGTGAAGGCCCTGACCGGTGAAGGACTGAAAAAGAGAAGCCTTGGTGCAGTGGTTCAGGGTGAGAATGATCCCGCCATCAGTACGCGCGATGGCATGGCGGATCCACGCAACCGCCGGGTGGTTATCTCGATAATCTACTGACCAATGCGACAGTGATCAAAAGCGGCCTCGGGGATATCTCCGGGGCCGTTTCTTTTGGTGATAGACATTAGAGAAGCGAGCGAACTTTTGCCGACAGGACAATCTCGCCGTTGCCCACATAAGCCTCGTGATTGGCAATGATTTCATTGGGCGCATATTTGTAATTCACCATTAGGCCGGCCGATTGTGCGAGGCCCTTTTCAGAAAGATCCCCGGCCCAATTGATCCGTTCGATGGACGCGCCGTTGCCAAGGTGAAATCGTGCCACGGGGTCGATGGCCTGACCGCGCGATGTTAGGTTGGTCAGATAATTCGCGCAGAGCCGCAAGAGAAGCTTCCGCAGTTTTTCGCGCATGATTTCATTCTTGTGCCAGTCCGTCATGCGCAGGCCGTCAAGTTCATCTTCAGTGACAAACGCCGGCGGCTCATCCTGAACCAGCCGATTAAGCCAATCGACAAAGCCCGGGATCGGCGACAGGGTGGCGAAATTCTGCACCGAGGGGAGTTCCGCCGACAATGCGTCCACGACCTGTTTGATCAGAAGATTGCCGAAAGAGATACCGGTAAGTCCAAACTGACAATTGCTGATCGAATAGAAAATTGCGGTATTGGGCTTTTTATCATCATCAATTGCGGCGTCGGACTCCAGTAGCGTTTGTATACGATCGGCGAGCCCATTGGTCAGGGCAACCTCGACAAATATGAGAGGTTCATCGGCGAGGGCCGGGTGAAAATAGGCGAAACAGCGACGATCCGCGGCAAGCCTTCGGCGCAGATCGTCCCACCCTTTGATCTCATGCACGGCCTCGTAGGCGATCAGCTTTTCAAGAATTGCGGCGGATGTTCGCCATTCGACCCGCTCGAACTGTAGAAATCCGCGATTGAACCACGATGTGAATAGATGGCGGATATCGGTAT
>JABDJY010000474.1 GCA_013003285.1 Alphaproteobacteria bacterium
TCGCCCAGGCCCCCAAAATCAATGGTGGCCGGAAATATCTGCGCGGGCTCTATAGCGGTGGCACGTTTTGCTATGAGGCGCTGAGCCTGTTGGCCGAAAGCTTGGGTTCAATGCGCTCGAACACCGCTTTCCCGTCCACAAGCCTGATCAACGATCCGTGGAACAGCGAGGGCCATACCGTGCTCGACCTGGGCGACGATATTTTCACCCGCGGCCGCCCCCACCCGATGATCGATCACCGGTTGCGCAACGAACGTATCGTGCAAGAAGCCGCCGACCCGCAAACCGCGGTTGTGCTGATCGATGTGGTGTTGGGCTGCGGCGCGCACGAAGATCCCGCAGCGGCAATGGCGCCGGCACTGGCCGAGGCGCAACAAGGCAATGGCGGATCGGCGCCGGCACTGGTCGGTTTCGTCTGCGGCACGGATGGTGACCCACAGGGTCTGGCGCGTCAGAAGGCGGCACTCCGCGAGGCCGGGGTTCTGCTCGCCAATAGCAACGCCGAAGCGGTTCGTCTCGCCGCATCCATCGTGGAGGCCGCGGCATGACCAGCCTGTTTGGCGCCGATCTGGCGGTGATCAATGTCGGCCTGTCCGAATTTGCCGCGCCCATCGCGGCCGCCGAAGCGCAAGTGCTCGACATAGCCTGGACGCCACCGGCGGGCGACGAGACGGTGGCGCGGGCGCTCGCCCGTTTGGTCAATCGGCCCGATGTCGAGGCGGCTAATGCCACGGCGTTCGCCCGCTATCTCGCCGCGCAGCCGACCCTGGTCGGTGTCGCGGCGGCAGCGGACGCTATCGCCGGCCTGCCCGATCGCACCATCCTGCATGCCGGCCCACCCATCGAATGGCGGAATATGTGCGCGCCGGTCCAGGGTGCGATCATCGGCGCCTGTATCTTCGAAGGTTGGGCCGACGGTCCCGAAGCGGCACAGAAAATACTCGATGCCGGCGAAATCTCGTTTTCGCCCTGCCATCACTACGGCGCGGTGGGGCCGATGGCCGGCATCATCAGCCCGTCCATGCCGGTCTGGATCATCGAAGATGCCGCCCACGGCACACGGACCTATTCCAATCTCAACGAAGGGTTGGGCAAGGTGCTTCGGTTCGGCGCCAATACGCCCGATGTCATCGACCGCCTGCGTTGGATGCAACAGGTTCTGGGGCCGGCGCTGACGGCGACGTTGAAAACATTGGGGCCGCTGGAACTCAAGCCCCTCATGGCGCAAGCACTGCACATGGGCGACGAGGTGCATAACCGCAACGCCGCCGCCTCGGCGCTGCTGCTCAAGCGCCTCATCCCCGCCGCACTCGACGCCAATTTGGACGCCGCCGTGCTGTCCGACGTGGTGAAGTTCATCAATAGCAACGATCATTTCTTCCTCAACCTGTCGATGCCGGCCTGCAAGGCGATGATGGACGCCGCCCACGGTGTCGCCGGGCCCAGCCTGGTAACCGCCATGGCGCGCAATGGGGTCGAATTCGGCATTCGGGTCAGCGGCCTCGGCCCGCGCTGGTTCACGGTGCCGGCGCCGATCGTCCATGGACTGTTTTTCCCCGGCTATAGCGCCGAAGACGCCAACCCCGATCTCGGCGACAGCACCATCACCGAGACCGCCGGCATCGGCGCCTTCGCCATGGCGGCCTCGCCGGCCATCGTCCAATTCGTCGGCGGGTCGGCCAGCGACGCCATCGCCAATACCCGCCAGATGTCGCACATCACCATCGGCCGCAACAATTCCTTTACGCTGCCGCAACTCGATTTCGGCGCCACGCCCGCCGGCATTGATATCCGCAAGGTCATCGACACCGGCATCGAGCCGGTGATCAACACCGGCATCGCTCATTGCGAGGCGGGTATCGGGCAAATCGGCGCCGGCATTACCCACGCACCCATGGCCTGTTTCGCGCAGGCGGTTTTGGCACTGGCAGAGTCGTTAGACGAATGAGCAGGAAACGGGACTAGGGAGGCCGGCGCAGATGACGCCACGCCGTAAGACAGCCATCGTCGCCGCGGGGGGGAACTCGCTGATCATCGACGAGCAGCACAAGTCGATCCCCGACCAGTACGAGGCCGCGGCCATCACCTGCCGCTACATTGTCGACATGATCGAGCAGGGCTGGAACGTGGTCATCACCCACGGCAACGGTCCGCAGGTTGGCTTCATCATGCGGCGCTCGGAAATCGCTATCGCCGAAGTGCCGCCGGTGCCGATGGATTATGCCGGCGCCGATACCCAGGGCGCCATCGGCTACATGTTCCAACGCGCCATGCGCAACGAAATGAAACGCCGCGGCATCGACCGCAAGGCGATCGCCGTGGTCACCCAGATTTTGGTCGATCGCGGCGACCCCGCCTTCACCCATCCGGCCAAACCGATCGGCTCGTTCATGGACGAAGCGGATGCGAAAAAACACGCCAACGAACATGGCTGGACCGTTCGCGCGGAAGGAGACCGCGGCTGGCGGCGGGTGGTGCCCTCGCCTCGACCGATATCGATCCTCGACATCGAAGCCATCGAGACCCTGGTCGACGAGCGCTATGTGGTGATCGCCTGCGGCGGCGGCGGCATCCCGGTCTATGAAGACGATGACGGGGTCGTACAGGGCGTCGAAGCGGTGATCGACAAAGACTTCGCATCGGGCCTGTTGGCTGCCGAGCTACGCGCCGAGCTGTTCGTGATCACCTCCGAAGTGCAGCAGGTCGCCGTCGATTTCGGCAAAGACAGCCAGCGCTGGCTATCGAAAATGACCGCGACGGAAGCCCGCGCCCATCTCGACGACGGTCAGTTTCCCGCCGGCAGCATGGGACCGAAGATCATCGCGATCCTGGAGTTTCTCGACGCCGGCGGCACGGCGGGGGTCATCACCAACCCGCCGAATCTGGGCCGGGCGCTGTCCGGCGAAACCGGCACATGGATCGTCGCGGACAAGAGCTGATCCACCTCGGTTCCCGTTTACCGCCGGTAACGGACGTTCAGCCCACCTACGTCTCCCCGGCTTTGGCCTTGCGGTCGTCTTCCGGCGTAAAGTAGCCGGCCTCTTTGAGGCTCGACGCGCCGGTATAGCCCCATAGCGTGATCAGCGTCTCCGTGTCCGAACCGTTTTCCAATCCGTGGTAGGTATCGCGCGGATGGAAGGCCAGATCGCCGGCGCGCATGTAAAAGGTTTCGTCGCCGATATGCTTGATGCCGACGCCATGCAGCACATATTCCCACTCCTCCGCATTGGGGTGGCGGTGGATATCGTGCTTGGCGCCGATCCCCGGCGCCAGAATAGTGCGGCCGACCACGGTGGACTGTGAATCGAAATTCTCGTTGGTCACCACCCAGCGCACATCCATCTTGAACCAGCCCTCATCCTCTCGGAGGGTCTTATCCGGGCTGACCTCGCCCGGTGTAATCTTGTATTGGCTGGTCTCTTTGATTTCAGTCATCCGGTATTCCTCCCAATTCGATCAGCCAGCTATTTTGGTTTGGCAAGCTTACAATCTTTAGGCCGGTCGGGTCTTGCCTTGCAAAAAGACGGTGGCGAGAATGCCCACCGTTACCACGATGGCGCCGACGATGTTCAGCGCGGTGGGGATTTCACCCAAGGTGGGAATCGCCGCGATCAGCGCGAAGGCCGGCACCCAGGCGCCGACCGCGGCCTGGCGGGTCGGGCCGATGGTCTTCACCGCATAAGCATGACCAAAGATGCACAAAAACGCGCCAAATACGCCGTGCACAACGGTCTGCAGGGCAATGTCGGCCACCGGCGCGGTGAACAGGCCCGATGGCAGAAACAACAACCAGACCGGTACGTAGATCAGCGCGTTGAGCACCAGAAGCGCCGCCAGCGAATGGATCACGCCGAGCCGCGCCGCACGCATGCCGCTATACCAGATGGCGACGAACAGGGCGGCGCCCAGGAACAGCAGATGTCCACGCCACTGGCCCGGCACGGCCGCACCGCCCAAAGCCTCCCAACCCACCGCACCAACCCCGGTGACGATCGCCACGATGCCGATCCATTGCCAACGGCTGGGCCGTTCGCCAATCCAGGCCCAGGCAACCAGGGCGGCGAAGATCGGCAGGGCGCCGTACATCACCACCGCCGCATGGCCAACCGGCGCAAAGGTCATGCCGCCGAAAAGCAGCAGGACGAATGGCGCGCCACCAAAGAACGCGACGATCACATGGTCGCGCAGGCGCACATGCCAGGGCCAGGCCCGCGCCAACAGCGGCGCCGCCAGGATTGCAGCGACCCCCATGCGAAGGCCTGCCATGTCGTAAATGGTCAACGCCTCGGTGGTCGCGCCGAGCCGGCCGACGATCAGCATCACAACGACGCAAGCCACGGTGCCGAGCCCGGCGGCAATTCCTCCCCAATCCTTCATTGCCGCCGCCTACACCCTATCCAACGCGTCTTGCACTTAGTCCTGCCGGGTCGTTTGGCAGCAACGATTGAAGGCTTGCAGTGCCCGCCCATCCATCGGCGGCGACTATACCATGATGGGGCCGCGTCACCGCGATAGGCGGGCGCGCGTTTTTGTTCACCCCTGTGCCGTCGCTCCCGTTATGATAGGTACAATTGCGCCCGACCAATTGCGTTCGGCGTTCAACGACAACAAACCGGGAGAGATAACTATGGGCTATGATCTGACCCTCACCACATCCGACGGCCACACGCTGGCCGCCTACGCCGCCGAACCCGAAGGCGCGGCCAAGGGCGGCATGGTGATCATCCAGGAAATTTTTGGCGTCAATGACGATATCCGCGAGACCGTCGATAACTTTGCCAAGGAAGGCTATCACGCCATCGCGCCGGCCCTGTTCGATCGCATGGAAAGCGGCGTGGTTTTGGCATTCGACGAAGCTGGCATGGGTAAAGGCCGGGAGTTGAAGGGCGCGCTCGACTGGGGCGACGCCATGAGCGACGTCAACGCGTCCATCGACCATGTGGCGGGCGCCGGCAAGGTCGGCATCGTCGGCTTCTGCATGGGCGGTTCCGTGGCCTGGTTCGCCGCGTCGCGCGCACCGGTCGATATGGCGGTTTGCTATTACGGTGGCGACATCAACGCCAATCGCGACAACGAGACACCGAAATGCCCGGTGATGTTCCACTGGGGCGCGGAAGATGCCGGCATTCCCTTGGAGGGCGTCCGCGAAGTCGAGGCCGCGCATCCCGATATCCCGAGCTTTATCTATGAGGGCGCCGGTCACGGCTTCAGCTGTTCGCGCCGCGGCTCTTACCATCAGGCTTCGGCCGCCCTGGCGATGGAACGCACTCTGGCCTTCGCCGCCGAGCATATGGCTTAGAGAATACCGAAAACAACGCTCGGCCAACTTACCCTCTCTCGCTGGGAGAGGGTTTTAGGCTTACCCCAGCGCGTATTCCAGCTCGGCGAGGAGGTCGCGGGAATCTTCCACCCCGACCGACAGGCGCACCAGGCTATCGCTGATGCCCAACTCGGCCCGTTGTTCGGGCGGGATCGAGGCGTGGGTCATGATCGCCGGATGCTCGATCAGGCTCTCCACCCCACCCAGGCTCTCGGCCAGGGCGAAGAGCCGGCAGCGTTCGAGGAAGGCGGTGCTCTCGGCCAGTCCGCCCTCAAGCAAGACCGTCACCATGCCGCCAAAGCCGTTCATTTGCCGGGTCGCCAGCTCGTGCTGGGGATGACTATCCAGGCCGGGATAAATCACCCGCTCGACCGCCGCATGCGCTTCAAGATATTGCGCGATCTCTTGCGCGTTCTTGGTGTGCTGCGCCATGCGTAGCGGCAGGGTCTTCAGGGCGCGTAGGGCGAGAAAACTATCGAACGGTCCGGCGATGGCGCCGACCGCGTTCTGCAGATAGGCCAGTTGCTGGGCCAGATCGTCGCGCTCGACAACCACCACACCGCCGACCACATCGGAGTGGCCGTTGAGATATTTGGTCGCCGAATGCACCACGATATCGATGCCGTGATCGAGCGGCCGCTGGACATAGGGCGACGCGAAGGTGTTGTCGCACACCGTGATCAGGCCATGTTCCTTGGCGACCGCGGCGACCGCCGACAGATCGACGATGCGCAGCATGGGGTTGGTCGGCGTCTCCACCCAGATCATCTTGGTGTTGGGCTTGATCGCCGCGACGATACGGTCCGGGTCGGTCATATCGACCAAGGAGAAATCCAAATTGGCCGAACGCCGGCGGACATTTTCGAAGATACGGAAGGTGCCGCCATAGAGATCGTCCATGGAGATCACATGGTCACCGCTATCGAGCATTTCGAGAATGGTGCCGATCGCCGCCATGCCGGAGGCGAAGGCGAAGCCGGCGTTACCGTTCTCGAGATCGGCAACGCAGGCCTCATAGGCGCCGCGCGTCGGGTTCTGGGTGCGGGCATACTCATAGCCCTTATGCTTGCCCGGGCTCTCCTGCACGAAGGTCGAGGTGGCATAGATCGGCGTCATGATGGCGCCGGTCGTCGGGTCGGGCTGCTGGCCGGCATGGATGGCCCGGGTGGCAAATCGGGGCCGGTTGGTCTTGTCAGTCATAAGGTCTGAATGCTCCGCAGCTACTCAAAATTACTCAACGCAAGGCTTTAGTCGATAATCGCCACCGCGTCGATTTCGATCATGCATCTGGGGTCGGTGGCCAATTGCACCACCTGTACGGTGGTCGTGGTCGGCTTGTTGTCACCGAAATATTCCGCCCACACTTTATTCAACGAATCCTGATCGGACAGGTCGGTACAGTAGCGGTTGGCGGTGACGATGTCGGCGAAGGTCGCGCCCACCGCATCGAGACCCTTCTTGATGTTCTCCAGAACGACGCGGGTCTGACCTTCCATGTCCGGCGGAATGCCGTCGAACTCTTCCGGCACATGAGGATGGCTGTGATAGACCGGCGTCGCCGTGCAGCCGGCCAGATAAACCGTGGTGCCACCGCTGACCTTGATGGCCGGCGCATAGGGCATCCACATATCCGGTGCATCGGGCCAATGGATGTGTTCGATCTTCTTCGTCATAGCGAACCTCTCTTGAAAAACTTGCGAAACCATAGTGTAGCGGCAATATGGATGGAGAAACAGCAGGGCTCGATCAAGTTCCCCCAAGCTCGGAAAGACACCGCGATGACGAATATCACTCTCCGGCCCGCCGTGAAGGAAGACAGCGCGGCCATCGCTCAACTCTTCCTGATATCGTCGGATGGACTTGCCGAATATATCTGGAGTCAGATCGCCGCACCTGGCGAATCCGTAACCGACGTAGGTGCCCGGCGCTATGCCAGAGACGGCGTCGCATTCTCTTACCAACACTGCCTCATGGCCGAGTGCGATGGAAAAATTGCTGGGATGCTCCACAGCTTTCCCATGGAAGAAGACCCCGACGCCGCGCCGGAAGAAGACCCGGTACTGCGCCCCTACAGTGAATTGGAAGACTATGGCAGCCTCTATATCTCCAGCGTCGCGGTGTTTTCCGAGTATCGCGACCAGGGTATCGGCAAGCAATTATTGGCGGCGGCAGACGAACGGGCCAAGTCTCTAGGCTTGTCGCGGCTCAGCCTGATCTGTTTCGAGTCCAACGAAGACGCCATGCGCCTTTACCGGCGGCTCGGATACGCCGAAATCGCCCGGCGGGCGATCGTCCCCCATCCGACGCTACACTACGCCGACGGGGACGCCATTCTCCTAGCCTGCCCCGTCGACTAATCACCGTCTCAAGCGTCGTAAGGCGCGTGGTGTCCCTGGCCGAGCGGATCGCGGTAGGCGTCGCCGGTCTCCAACAGGCCACGCGCCAGAAGATCCTTGAAAGCGTCGATGGTCTGCGCCACACCGCCCGCCAGATCGATGCGCGGCCAGTCGCCGACCAGGTCCCGCAAGGCACTGTCGTCGAGACCGCTGACAAAGGGCAGTGGATCGCCGTCGATGCGGATTTGCGCGTCCGGCGCCACCGCACCGATCGCCGCCACGACCTCACCAATGGTGGTGTCGGCGCCGCACAGATCGCACACATGGGCGCCCCCGAATTCGGTAGAGACGACGCCGGCCCGGGCGGCGCGGATGAACGCGTCGGCGACTTCAACCGTGTGCTGCAGCATGATCGGCCCATCGAACGGGATGGCGAAGCGCTGGCCGGACGCCGCCGCGAGCATCGCCTTGGTCGGCGCCGCGGTGACACCCTGGTCGCGCCCCGGGCCGTAGACCGTGTGGGGCCGGATGCCGATGCTGGGCACCTGCCAGTTGCGCCAATAGACATCGGCGATAGCTTCATCGGCCATCTTGAACGCGCCATACAGCGTGCTCGGCCATTTTTCGTCTTCCGGCGGCAGGGCGGCGACCGAACTGGCATAGGCCAACCCGCGAATGCCCAGCGCCCGCGCCGCTTCGAACACATTGACCTGGCCAACCACATTGACCTGCGCCCCGCGCACTGGATCGGCATTGCAGAACGGCACCTGCAGCGCCGCCAGGTGGACGATGCCGGAAATCTTATGGTCCGACATGACGTCTTTCAGCAGGTCCGGCTCGCGGATATCGCCGGCCACCCAGGCCACCGCGTCGGCGGCGTCCGGGTTCATCATCAAATGCAGCCGGCGGCGATCCTCGGCGATGTCGAAGACCACCGGCGTACCGCCATCGCGCACCAGATTGGCCACCACCTGCGCACCGATACACCCCGCCGCGCCGATCACTAGGATCGGTCCGTCAGTTGATGATGTCATATCCGCCTCTCGAATGTTGGAACGGCGAGTATAGCATCCGCGGTGTCAGAGCTGTATCCCGCGGCAATTTCATCGGTCAGGGCCGACTAAATAGGTGGCAGCGATGGCCAGTTCATTGCTCGGGCATCGCCGGCGTCGGCACTTTGCCGAGATGTTCTTCGGCGAGCTCGGCTTCGCTGCGGGTCATATGATCGATAATCACGCTGGCGGCCATATCGCCGGTGACGTTGACGACCGTCCGGCACATGTCGAGCAGACGATCGACAC
>JABDJY010000475.1 GCA_013003285.1 Alphaproteobacteria bacterium
CAAGCGGCTGGGCTTCCATCCTGGCCCGATCGGCCTCGGCCTGATCCTGGGGCCGATCATTGAACCCTCGCTTGTACAGGCCATGTACATATCCGATGCGACTTCAATCGGCAGGGTCTTCTTCACCGGCACCCTCAACATCATCCTCATCGCGCTGAGCGTTCTCTCGATCTCCTTCGTCGTGTGGACACGCCGGAAAGAGCGGGCGCAGGAATTCGCGAGCCCGCAGGGTGAGGCAGAGTAGATGGCCATGGAATCGTTAGGGGAGGGTGCCGCATGCAGAGATTGATGGACCGGGATTTACTGACAGCGCTGGTCCTATTCGGCATTGGGGCTGTGGCCTGGTCGGGCTCAGGCGATGATGTAAAGGACTGGATCTTTCCCCTTCTGGCGGCTTACCTCGTTCTCGGCATCGCCGTGGCCCTGCTCGCGCGCGTCATTTTCGCGGCCGTCATGAGGCAAGCCCCGGATATCGTCGACGGATTCCGCGAGAACCGGATTGTCATCGTTGACCTGCTCGTGTTCAGCGCGATAGTGCTGGTCTATATACTTGTGATGAACGGCCTCGGGTTCTGGCTCGCCAGCTTTTTGATGCTGTTGCTGGCGTCGACCTATCTGACCATGAACAAAACGCGCCGTAACCTGATCCTCGCCGCTGTTGTGCCGTTGTGCGCCTGCATCCTGGCCTATTTCATTTTTCTGCGCGTGTTCTACGTGCCGTTGCCGGAGGCAACATGGTGGCCCGGCGTGTCGTAAGTGGGATTGGGTCGCGGGCACACCGCCTCGTATAGACACCGATAAAATAGGGAGAAAAGCGATGCACGCTTTCACACTTCAAGACGAGCAGGAATTCGACCCCAACAAGCATGTCGAGAAAATTCTCGGCCGCGTCGGTGAGGGCGACTTTACCGTTGCCTGTTGGGAGCCGGGGCAGGTGAGCCCCAATCACTGCCACCCGGATGCCGCGGAAATCTATTTCTGCTTCGAAGGCGGCGGCACCATGAAGACCGCCGAAGGCGTCACCGAGGTCAAGCCGGGCGGGTTCGTTGTCCACCCGCCGGGCGAGGTGCACGAATACACGAATGGACCCGAACGCACGCTTTTGTTCCGGGTGCGCTACGGCGCCGACATGGTGTCGCGCAAGGTCGACTGGCCGACCAATCCCAACTGGACGGCGGCGCCTCAAGACATCGAATATTTCGAGAAGAACCCGATCGGCTAATGTGATCGGCGCGGGGGCCGAAGCCGGATCGCTGTCGACGATATCCCGCAAAAGGACTGCGGCCCGGCCACCTGCCGACAACGCTTGCGATCCGTTTCCGTTTCGCGCACCATTGTGGTGGATTGATGCGCGACGGGGAGTAACAGGGACCATGGCGGACAAACTGATCACCGATATTGGCGGCGAGGCGGCCGGTGACGTGCCGCGCGACGATTACAACATGCTTTTCTGGGAAAAGCAGATGATCGCGACGTTCAACATGCTGCAGACCAAACAGCTCGTTGTTACCGACGAGTACCGCCGCATCGTCGAGGAGATGCCGGCGGACTATTACAAGAACTCGACCTTCTATGGCCGGCGCCTCGAAGGCATCGTCGCCCTGCTGATCGAGAAGGGTATCATCGACCGGGAGGCGCTTGCCGAACGCACGAAAGCCATCCTCGACGCCGGGACGCGCGACCATGTCTGAGCCGAAATACGGGCCGGGCGACCGCGTGCAGATCCTCGATATCGGCAAGCCGGGCCATGTGCGCACGCCGACCTATGCCCGTCACAAGATCGGTGTCATCGAGCGCTATTGCGGCGACTTCGAAAATCCCGAGGACAAGGCCTATGGCCGCTGGGGCGGCGCGCCCATCGCGCTCTACCGCGTGCGCCTGATGCAGTCCGATCTATGGCCCGGTTATACCGGCGCGCCGAACGACGTTCTCGAACTGGAAATCTACGATCACTGGCTGGCGCCCGCCGGCGGAGAGGCAGTATGAACACGCAACCGCCCGAACACGATCACGACCATGACCATGACGATCATCGGCCGACCCGCGAGGATGACGATATCGAGCTGACGGAGCGCGAGGCGACGTTCCTCGCCCTGAAGAGCTTGCTGATCGAGCAAGGTGTCGTCACGGCCGATGAGATCCGCAAGCGTATGGAGTTCAACGAACGCGGCAGTCCGCATCAGGCCGCGCGCATGATTGCCAAGGCGTGGCTCGATCCCGACTACAAGGTGCGCATGATCGATGACACCAAGGCGGCGGCGGCCGAACTCGGCATCGAGACGACCGAGGCCAAGCTGGTGACGCTGGAGAACACCCCGGAGCGCCACAATATCGTGGTCTGCACGCTGTGCTCCTGCTACCCGCGCTCGCTGCTCGGCGAGCCGCCGTCCTTCTACGTCAGCAAGGCCTATCGTTCGCGCGCCGTACGCGAGCCGCGCCAGGTGCTCAAGGAGTTCGGTGTCGATATTCCAGAGCGCGTCGACATCGCCGTGCACGACAGTAATGCCGACCTGCGCTACGTCGTCATGCCGATGCGGCCGGCCGGCACCGACGGCATGTCCGAGGCCGAGTTGGCGGACTTGATCAGCCGCGACTGCGTCGTTGGCTGCGCCCTGCCGAGCGAGCCGGATAACCGCTGAGCGCTGCAACGGGGCGGGCGAAGCGCCATAATCGTGTGCATCGCCGCGGCGGCTTAATCCGCCATACCGATCATGCTTGCTTGTCCGCGTATTCGCCGCATGTGTCATCATATCCAACGACGGGCCAGACGCCGCGCGGCAAGTCGTTGGTCTGCCTTTCGATCGCAATCGGCGGATAGCGGCGGCAATGGCCGTAATTGGCCTTGCCGAAAGCGGTCGAGTCATAGTGTTTACAGGCGTTGCAGCAACCTTCAATTCTGTCGTAGGTCTCGTCCAAATGTGCCATGTTCTGCTGTCTACCTCCCTTTGATGCCACTTCTAATACCACTTCGCTCAGCGGCGACTTCAACAACGAGAATTCGTAACCCATGGGTATTTGCCGCCTTCAACGGCAGGACCTGATTACGACCGGTGTGGCCCGAATATCGGGCATGGGTTGATCTGGCAAGTCCACCGCCTAATTCTCGTGGTGGAAGGCATTCGAGCAGGCCGGTCGGGCTGGGGGTGCCGATGAACCCGGGCCGGCGATGCGCTAGGATGGTTAACGCTAGGGCGTTGAATTTGGACGATTTTTAGTGGAACCTGGGGGCCATAAGGCGTATAGGCTGGCCCGCGTGGCGAACGTAATAGGTTAATTGGGTTAATATTCAGAGCAAGGGCCGCCCGTGAAGCGGCGCCCGGAGGAAAGTGACATGTCCACAGCCTGGCAATTGGACAGCTGGCGTAACCAGGAAATCCGGCAGGTGCCCGACTATGAGGATGCGGCGCATCTGGCGCGGGTCGAGGAGACCTTGCGCGGCTCGCCGCCGCTGGTATTTGCCGGCGAAGCGCGCACCCTGCGCAGCCATTTGGCGCGGGTTGCCCAGGGCGATGCCTTCCTGTTGCAGGGCGGCGATTGCGCCGAGAGCTTCGCCGAGTTTCGCGCCGATAATATTCGCGACACCTTCAAGGTGCTGCTGCAGATGGCGGTGGCACTGACCTTCGGCGCCTCGTGCCCGGTGGTGAAGGTGGGCCGCTTGGCCGGCCAATTCGCCAAGCCGCGTTCGGCGCCGACCGAGACCATCGACGGGGTCGAGCTGCCGAGCTACCGCGGCGACATCGTCAACGATATGGCGTTCACCGCCGAAAGCCGCATCCCCGATCCCGAGCGCATGTTGCGCGCCTATAACCAGGCCGCCGCGACCCTCAACCTGTTGCGCGCCTTCGCCCAAGGTGGTTTCGCCGATCTCCACCAGCTGCATCGCTGGAACCTGGATTTCGTCAAGGAAAGCCAGCAGGGCGAGCGCTACGAAGAAATGGCGACGCGCATCGACGAGACGCTCGGCTTCATGGCGGCCTGCGGCCTGACCAGCGAGTCCGTGCCGCAACTGCGCGAGACCGATTTCTACACCAGCCACGAAGCGTTGCTGCTGGTCTACGAGCAGGCCATGACCCGCCAGGACAGTCTGACCGGGCGCTGGTACGACACCTCGGCCCATATGCTCTGGATCGGCGACCGCACCCGCCAGCTCGACAGCGCCCATATCGAATTCCTGCGCGGGGTCGAAAACCCGCTGGGCCTGAAATGCGGCCCGTCGCTCGAGCCCGAAGAGCTGATCCAGTTGATCGACATCCTCAATCCCGACAACGAGGCCGGCCGCCTGACCCTGATCTGCCGCATGGGCGCCGACCAGGTGGGCGACCATCTGCCCGGCCTGATCCAGGCGGTCGAGCGCGAGGGCCGCAGCGTGGTGTGGTCGTGTGATCCCATGCACGGCAACACGGTCAAGGCCTCGACCGGCTACAAGACCCGGCCGTTCGATCTGATCTTGAAAGAGGTCGATGCCTTCTTCGACGTGCACCGCGCCGAGGGCACCTATGCCGGCGGCGTGCATTTCGAGATGACCGGCCAGGACGTCACCGAATGTATCGGCGGCGCCCAGGCGATCACCGAAGAGGCCTTGTCGGACCGCTACCACACCCATTGCGATCCGCGCCTCAACGCCAACCAGTCGCTCGAGCTGGCCTTCCAGATCGCCGAGCGCCTGAAGCGCCACCGCGATCACGACGCCGCCAATGGCAGCAAGCCCGGCGCGGCGGTCGCTTAATCGGAGTTAGCGCGGGCACTAAGCGTCGCTGATCATGGATCTGTACCGGAATGAAGCTCCCGTCTGGTCTCAAGATTATCGAAAATCAGGAAGGCGCCGGTCCCGTCGCGGAGACCGGGGATACGATTGTTTACAACTGCCAAATTTTTCTGAACCAAGGTGATGAGGTTCCGCTAAACCAGGCGTTGGTGGAACGGCAGATTCCCGAAGATAGAATCCGCCGCGTGGACGGGCTGGTTCTCATCGATCACATTGTGACGCTGGGCAAACGCCAATCGATCGCGGGTATCGAGAAAGCGCTGACGGGGATGCGAGCCGGTGGTTTTCGCAAGATTCGCGTCAGTCCACATCTCGCATACCGGGATGTAGGCCTGCCGGGCCTGGTCCCGCCAGACGCGGTGCTTAACGTTTCTTTGTGGCTACGCGAAGTCCTCTGAAGGCGGCAAAGCAGGCGCTAAGCGTCACTCGTCCGGACAGCGGGAACAAACTCTATCCTCACCCTGAGCATGTCGAAGGATGGTGTTCCGTTTTGCCATGAGGCGCGCGTTAATGCGCTAGCGAAATCCATTTTCGGACCGCTCGAGCCATGTCCGAAATTGCGCAATCGATGTCTGTTTGCTCCCGGAAGCCGTCGTGTCGCGCTATCGGCGACCACGGCGGCTTTTGACCCGAAGCTGCCAGCCGACTGCGCCCGCTGCGGCGAAATGCTACTATTGTAACTACACTAGAGCTTTCCGCTCGTTACCGAGTGAGGGACATCATGGATACTCAAACGCTCACAGAATTTTTTATGTGGAGCACAATCATCAACGTCGCTCTGTTCGCCTGGGCCACCGTTTGGTTCATGCTGGCCCCGGATTTGACGTATCGCATACAAACGAAATTCTTTCCTATGCCGCGCGAAAAGTTCAACGTGATCATTTACGCGTTTCTCGGGGTGTTCAAAATTTTCATTCTGGTGTTCAACATTGCACCTTACGTGGCCTTACTAATCATCGGATAAGATCTCGTTCGAGCGCCTGACATCGGCTGAATACACGTCCGAAAATTGAGATAAAGCCGTCGCCAACGGCCGTGCCTGACCACGGCAGGAAATAACCCTAGGCGGACGTTCTCGAGTACCTCAGCGCCAGGGCCGCTCTGTGGATACAAAAATCAAGTAAACATCGACCAAGGTGATCTGTGTCAAAGATCTTGGGCACGATCTCTCGTAGGTTGCAGTTAAATCACAAATTTTGTTCCGGTGATCCTGGAAATGACGCTTGGCGCGGAAACCTGTTAGGGCGCGCCGGCATTACCGCGAAAGGAAGATGAGCTATGAGCATGATGGAAAAAATGATGGGCTTCATGATGAGCCGCATGAGCAAAGAAGACAAAGAAGAGATGATGGACAAGATGATGGGTGAATTCTTCGCCGACATGACGGCGGAGGATAAGCAAAATATGATGGCGGCTATGATGCCCAAAATGATGGAAGGCATGAACTTCATGGAGATGATGCCACAAATGATGATGGGTATGATGGGCGGCGGCGAAGGAAAAGGCGGCATGGGCGGTCCGGCAGCCAAAGCTGGCGCGCCAGGGGAAGGTGAAGGCGCGCACGCCCCGATGATGCAGACGATGATGACCAAGATGATGCCGCAATGCCTCGAGATGATGCTGCCGAAGATGCCGCAGGAGGAGCGGCGCGAGTTCGTTCTGCGTATGGTCAGCATCCTGGCGCGGAAGGGCTGCGCTGAAATGTCGGAAGAGGAGAAGACCGATCTCGTGGCCGGCGTGAACAAGCGGATGGAATCAATTTTGGGTCAGGGTCGTCACGCGGCATAAGGTCAGGCGGCATCTGCTTTTCGGCTGATTCCGTCCGGTGTTGGACGCAAAGTGGTCGTGTACTGCGATAGGTAATGACAGCGGGGAATGACCCGTAGCCGACCTTCAGTTTGTTGGCCTTATGCCTCCGACGCCCACCGCCAGGGTGGGCTAACCGATCATCCCACTGGACCTGCGCCAAAAGCCGCACAGGCCGGTAAATTTCTTCATTGGGCGCATAATAGAAGTCATGTGATTTTGGGGAAAGGTATGTCATCGAAGACGGTTAGTCATACGGCAGTTCAAACAAAGTCCCCGCGCCAATGGTTCGGTATAGTTGTGGTGTATCTCTCTATCCCACTGGCTTTATTGGCGTGCGCAGGAGATTTCGGTTGGTGGCAGGCGTGGATCTATTCCCTGCTGATCGCTGCCGCAGGCATAGGGGCGCGCATTTGGGCCGAACAGCGGCATCCGGGCTTGATGGCCGAACGACAAAATATTGAGAGTATCCAAAGCGCGAAAGCTTGGGACAAAGTGCTTGCTCCGCTGATGGCGCTGAGTATTGGGTTCCCAATGGTCATTGTGGCAGGGCTGGATCACCGCTTTGGCTGGTCCCCCGAATTTCCGCTATGGCTCATCGTGCCCGGCTTCATCTTGATCTCGCTCGGATACGCTTTCGCTGCGTGGGCATTTGTAGAGAACCGCTTTTTCTCCAGCACGGTACGTATTCAGACGGATCGGGGGCATGTGGTGTGTGACAGTGGCCCATACCGGATTGTGCGGCATCCGGGCTATGCCGGGAATATTCTGCCACTGCTAGGC
>JABDJY010000477.1 GCA_013003285.1 Alphaproteobacteria bacterium
CTGATGAACTTCCCGCGCTTCAACAAGATGAAGGGCATGGGCCAGATCGTCACCTGGTCGGTACGCGACGAGAGCCTGCACACCGCCTCGATCATTAAATTGTTCCGCACCTTCATCGACGAAAATCCGGAAATCTGGAACGAAGAGCTCCAGCGTGACCTTTATGTGAGCTGCGAAACCGTGGTGACCCACGAAGACGCCTTTATCGATCTGGCCTTCGAGCTCGGCGGCATCGAAGGGCTCGAGGCCCGCGAGGTCAAACAATATATCCGCTACATCGCCGACCGCCGGTTGATGCAGCTTGGTCTACAGCCGGTCTATCGGCTGGACAAAAATCCGCTGCCGTGGATGGAAGAAATGCTCAACGGCGTTGAGCACACCAACTTTTTCGAAAACCGCGCCACTGAATATTCCAAGGCCGCCACCCGCGGCAGTTGGGAAGAGGCGTTTGAATGACGGTGCCAGTACGTTTCTCTCCTCCCTGAACAGTATGTATATCTGGGCGGTACCGGCAGGCAGTCGGCACCGCCCTTCTTTTTTGAACCGACCCTAAGCCATGTCCACCGCCCAGATACTCATCTTCGCCATTCTCGGCCTCGCCATGGTGTTCTTCCTGTGGGGCCGTTGGCGCTATGACGTGGTGGCGTTCACCGCCCTGATCGCCGCGGTAATCGGCGGGGTGGTGCCATCGGCCAACGCCTTTGTCGGGTTCGGCCACCCGGCGGTCGTCACCGTCGCCACGGTGCTGGTGATCAGCAAGGCGTTGCAGGCGTCGGGCATCCTCGACCAAGTGGCGAACCTTCTGGTCCGCACCGCGCGCAGCCAGACCGCGCAAATGAGCACCTTATCGGGTCTCGGCGCCACGCTGTCGGCCTTCATGAATAATGTCGGCGCCCTGGCCTTGCTCATGCCGCTCGCGCTGCGGCTCAACGGCAGACCGGCGGCGCTGCTGATGCCGCTGTCCTTCGGGTCGATCCTCGGCGGCTTGATCACGCTGATCGGCACGCCGCCCAATATCATCATCGCCACCTTCCGCGCCGACGTGACCGGCGAGCCCTTCCGGCTGTTCGATTTCGCGCCAGTGGGGGCGCCGGTCGCCGTCATCGGATTGATCTTCGTCGTCACCATCGGCTGGCGGTTGATCCCGCGCGACCGCAGCGGGCGCAAATCGGCCGCCGATCTGTTCGAGGTGCGCGACTATATTGCCGAGGCCAGCATCCCCGAGGAGTCCGAGCTGATCGGTGTGTCGGTCGCCGAACTGGAACACCGCCACGACGACCGCTCCATCGTGGTCAGTCTGATCCGCGGCGATACCCGCATGCTGCACACGCTGCGCCGCCAGATCCTGCGCGCCGGCGACCGTCTGCTGATCCGCACCGACCCGGGGGTACTGGATAAGCTGGCAGCGGATAAAGGCCTGGAGCTGGCCGGCGAAACCGAACTAAGCGACGAGAATCTGCGCTCCAAGGATGTCGGCCTGATCGAGGCGGTGGTGCCGCCGGGCGCGCGCATCGAAGGCCGTTCGGCGCAAATGCTCCATCTGCGCCGGCGTTATGGCGCCGCCCTGATTGCCCTAGCGCGCCAGGGCGAGCCGGTGCGCGAGCGCCTGTCGACCATCCGCATTCAACCAGGCGATATCTTGCTGCTGCAGGGCGAAGCCGACTCCCTCCCGGACGTGATTTCCGCGCTGGGCTGCCTGCCTTTGGCCGAGCGCGGCCTGTCGCTGGGCCGGCCGCGCCAGATGTGGCTGCCCATCGCGATCTTCGGGGTGGCCATATTCGCCACCGCCTTCAACCTGGCGCCGGTACATATTTCGTTTTCCGCCGCGGTGATCGCGCTCATCCTGCTCAACCGGGTCACCCCACGCGAGGCTTACGAGACCATCGACTGGTCGGTGATCATCCTGCTTGGCTCGATGATCCCGCTGGGCGGCGCGCTGCAATCGACCGGCGGCACCGAGTTGATCGCCGGCGCCATATTGGGACTGGCCGGGGCGATACCCACCTTCGCCATCGTCGCCATCATCTTGATCGTCACCATGACCCTGTCCGATTTGATGAACAACGCGGCGACCGCCATCGTCATGGCGCCCATCGGCGTCGCCATCGCCCAGCAATTACAGGTCAGCGCCGACCCCTTCCTGATGGCGACCGCGATCGGCGCGTCCTGCGCCTTCCTCACGCCGATCGGGCATCAGAATAATGTGCTGGTGATGGGCCCCGGCGGCTACAAGTTCGGCGACTATTGGCGCATGGGTCTGCCGCTCGAAGTGCTGATCGTCCTCGTCTCGGTCCCGCTGATTCTGGTGTTCTGGCCGCTTTAGGGGCGCGCCAAGCTTCATCCTTCGACAAGCTCAGGATGAGGTTTAGCGAAATGGTAAGAATAAACTTCCTCATCCTGAGCTTGTCGAAGGATGGGGTCCGCCGATTCCGCTAAATCGCTTCTTCCAGCTCGCGTTGCTGGGCCGGCTTGAAGCCGACGATCAGGCCGTTGTCGATTTCGATCACCGGGCGTTTAATCAGGGTCGGGTTCTCCGCCATCAGGGCGAGCGCGGTATCCTCGGTGACGTTTTCACGGATCACCTCGGGCAGATTGCGCCAGGTGGTGCTGCCACGGTTCATCAGGGTCTCCCACCCCACTTCCATGGCCCATAGGGTGAGGCGTTCCAGATCGACGCCATCGGCACGCACGTCAAGAAACCGGTGCGGCACGTCGCGCCGTTCCAACCATTTCAGGGATTTTTTCGTCGTATCGCAGGTCTTCAGACCGTACACGGTCAGCATGGCGTAGTTTCCGCAGATTTGCTTCGTCACATGTCTAAGCCATGTGCGCTTCTGGCTTGCTTATACCGCGTGCGCCGATTTGCAGCGATAAAAAGAATCTGATCGACCGGGGCGTCAAGGCTGGAGCGGGGACAACAGTTCGCCTATATTTGCCACCGCTTCCGAGCTTTTTTCAGCATTGCGAAACATGGAGTAGCCAAATGGGTCAATTCGGCATTGGACAAGCTGTCACGCGTATCGAAGATCAGCGCCTGCTGACCGGCGGTGGACGTTATAACGACGACATCACCCTCGACGGGCAGACCTACGCCTTCATCCTGCGTTCGCCCCATGCGTATGCCGAGATCGTCAGCATGGACACCAGCGCCGCCCAGGCGGCCGACGGCGTGTTGCTGGTATTGACCGGCGACGATGTCACCGCCGACGATATCGACCCCATGCTGTGCATGGCGCCGGTGACAAATATCGACGGCAGCGACCGTACCGGCACCTACCGGCCGATCCTGGCCCAGGGCCGGGTGCGCCATGTGGGCGAGCCGGTCGCCGCGATCGTCGCCGAGACCCTGCATCAGGCCCGCGACGCGGCCGAGCTGATCGAGATCGATTACAAGGAGCTGCCCGCCACAACCGACACCTACCGCTCGGCGCAGGACGGCGCGCCGCAGATCTATGACGACACGCCCAACAATGTCTGCTTCGACTGGGGCAAGGGCGACCAGGCGGCCACCGAGGCGGCCTTCGCCAAGGCCAGCCGGGTGACGACGCTCGAGCTGATCAATAACCGGGTGGTGGTCAATTCCATGGAGCCGCGCGGCGCCATCGGCGATCATGATCCGGCCACCGGCCGTTCCACCCTCTACAGCTCGTCGCAGGGCACCCATGTGCTGCGCGATGCCATCGCCGACAAGATCTTGAAGATCGGTAAGGAGAATCTACGCGTCGTCACCGGCGATGTCGGCGGCGGTTTCGGCATGAAGATCTTCCCCCATCCCGAGCAGCCCATCGTGGTGTGGGCGGCGCGCAAGCTGGCGCGGCCGGTCAAATGGACCGCCGACCGCAGCGAGGGCTTCATGTCCGACGTGCAGGGCCGCGACCATGTCACCCGGGCCGAAATGGCGATGGACGATGACGGCAATTTCCTGGCGCTGCGGGTCACCACTTATGCCAGCCTGGGCGCCTACCTGTCCCATTTCGCCACCTTCATTCCCACCGAAGCCGGTACCGGTATGCTGAACGGCCTCTACGCCATTCCCGCCATCTGGGCCAATGTCAAAGGCGTTATCACCAACACGGTGCCGACCGATGCCTATCGCGGCGCCGGCCGGCCCGAGGCGATCTACTGCGTCGAGCGGCTGGTCGATAAATGCGCCCGTGAGTTGGGCATCGGACCCGACGAAATCCGCCGGCGCAATTTCGTCAAACCGGCGCAGCTGCCCTATACGACGGCGCTCGGCGACGTCTATGACAGCGGCGAATTCATCGAGATCATGGAAGCCGGCATGGAACGTGCCGACTGGGCGGGCGTCAGCGCACGCCGGGACGCCGCCGCCAAGAACGGCAAACTATACGGCATCGGCATGGCGACCTATGTGGAGAAATGCGGCGGCGGCAACGCCGAAGTGGCCGATGTCAGGTTCGACACCGACAATGACCACATCACCATCTTCATCGGCACGGTCACCAACGGCCAGGGTCACGACACGGCCTATAAACAGATCATGTCGGACCGGCTTGGGGTCGACACCGACAATATCACCGTCGTCCAGGGCGACAGCGACGCGGTGCCGCCCGGCCTGACCGGCGGTTCGCGCTCGGTGACGGTCGGCGGCGTCGCGGTGTCGAAGGCCTCGGAAGAGATCATCGAAAAGGGCCGCCAAGTGGCCGCCCATGTGATGGAAACCGCGGAAGCCGATATCGAGTACGCCGATGCCACGTTCCGGGTCACCGGCACCGACCGCACCATGACCCTGTTCGATGTGGCGCGTTCGGCGATGGAAGCCGGCAACCTGCCCGACGACGCCGAGCCCGGATTGGACGAGGCCTATAGCCATACGCCCGAGGCCGCGACTTATCCCAACGGGTGCCATGTCTGCGAAGTCGAGATCGATCCCGACACGGGCAATGTCGCCATCGCACGCTATACGGTGATGGACGATTTCGGCGATGTGGTGAACCCGCTGCTAATCGAAGGTCAGGTCCATGGCGGCATCGTTCAGGGCGTCGGTCAGGCGCTGCACGAACACACGGTCTATGACGATTCCGGCCAGCTCGTCTCCGGCTCGTTCATGGACTACACATTGCCCCGGGCCGACGACCTGCCCTATTTCGACTTCAATATGCGCAACGTGAAATGCGTCACCAATCCCCTCGGCATCAAGGGGTCGGGCGAAGCCGGGGCGATCGGCGCCCCGCCGGCGGTGATCAACGCGATCATCGACGCCATGGCGGCGGCGGGGGGATCGACCGAGATCGATATGCCGGCGACGCCGGACGTGGTCTGGGCGGCGGCGAACCAGAAGCTGGCCGCAGAGTGACAGATACTGAGTAATGGATACTGCGTAACAGATACTGAGTAACAGATACTGCGTAACGGATATTAAGTAGCGCACCACGCGGGCCCCAGCGCCCGTCAGGAGGTTTCGTGCCCAACGATTTTGCGCCGCTTTTGCCGGCGGTGTGCGATATCGCCCGCCAAGCCGGCGCGGCGATCATGGAGGTCTACGCCACCGATTTTTCGGCCGAGCGCAAAACCGACGGCTCGCCGGTGACCGAAGCCGATACGGCGGCCGAGGCGATTATCCTGCCGGCGTTAGGCCCGCTGACGCCCGACATCCCCATCGTGTCGGAAGAGTTCATGGCCGAAGGCACAGCACCGGATATTTCCGGCGGTAATTTCTGGCTGGTCGATCCGCTCGACGGCACCCGCGAATTCATGAAGGGCAATGACGAATTCACGGTGAATATCGGCCTGATCATCGATCTGCAGCCGGTGTTCGGAGTGCTCTATGCGCCGGCGCTCGATACCCTCTTCTTCGGCGCCGGCGACGGCACGGCGATGCGCGCCAAGGGCAGCGAAGCGGCAAAGCCGATCAGTTGCCGGGATGTCTCGCCCGACGGCATCGACGTGCTGGTCAGCCGCTCGCACAGCCGCAACGAAAGGCTCGACGATTACTTGGCCGACAAGAATGTGCGCGACCGCCTGCCCTGCGGCAGCGCCTTGAAGTTCGGCGTTTTGGCCGCCGGCGAGGCCGATCTCTATCCGCGTTTCGGCCCCACCAGCGAATGGGACACCGCGGCCGGCCACGCCATCGTGCGGGCGGCGGGCGGCGATCTGGAAACCTTCGACGGTCAGCCCTTCGCCTATGGCAAGGTCGACAAGAAGTTTCTCAATCCGGGCTTCGTCGTCTTCGGACGGCGCTAATTGCGAGATGACTCTTACGGCAGATATCGATGCGCTGCGCGCTGCCGCAAACCCAGGCCGGAATGCACGGGGCGGCCAGGCTTCTCCCTCCCCCCCATTGGCGCCATGGGAGGGGGAGGGCCGGGGTGGGG
>JABDJY010000499.1 GCA_013003285.1 Alphaproteobacteria bacterium
GACCTGGTCAGACTGCTGCACGACCGACGCCAAATTGCCGACGAAAATGCCTATCAAACGCCTTGCGCGGCGGTTTGGGTTGTGGTCTATACGCGCCCTGAACGCACGGTCTTAGGCATAACCGGCCGGGCGGACTCCTTGCTGACAATTTCAATCGTGAAATGCCAGCTATGGCCATGCGGCCGCGGCCCGGTAACGGGGCGATCGGCGGTGACCAGTTAACATCCACGAGGAGCAACCTGAATGCCACTCTACGAACACGTCTTTATTGCGCGCCAAGACATATCGAGCGCGCAGGTCGACGGCTTGGTCGAGACCTTTACCGGTCTGATCGAGGCCGACGGCGGCAAGATCGTCAATACCGAATATTGGGGTCTGAAGAACCTGGCCTACCGGATCAAAAAGAACCGTAAGGGCCACTATGTGATGATGAATATCGACGGGCCATCCGCCGGCATCAACGAATTGGAGCGCAACGAGCGCATTCATGAAGATGTCCTGCGCTACCTAACCCTGCGCGTCGACGAGTTCGAAGAAGGACCGTCGATCATGGCGCGCGGCCGCAAGGAACGCAGTGGCCGCGACCGCGATGACAATTATCGCGCGCCCGATACCGGCGACAAACCCGAGGCCAAGCCAGCCGCTAGCGCCGAAGCCCCTGCTGCCGAAGCCCCTGCTGCCGCCGAAGAGAGCGCAGCCGTCGAGGAGACAGTCAAATGAGTATGGATAGACCCAGTGGTGGTGGCGGCGGCGGCGGTGGACGGCGTCCGTTCTTCCGGCGTCGTAAAACCTGCCCTTTCTCCGGCGCCAACGCGCCGAAGATCGACTACAAGGACGTGAAGACCATGCAGCGTTACATTTCCGAGCGCGGCAAGATCGTCCCCAGCCGGATTACGGCGGTGTCGTTAAAGAAGCAGCGCGAACTGGCGCGGGCCATCAAACGTGCCCGCTTCCTGGCCCTGCTGCCGTACGTAATCGATTAAGCGCCCGTTCAGGAGAAACAATCATGGAAGTCATTCTGCTTGAGCGCATCGAAAAGCTCGGCCAAATGGGCGAAATCGTCACGGTGAAGACCGGCTACGCGCGTAATTTCCTGCTGCCGCAGAAAAAAGCGATGCGGGCCACCAGCAGCAATAAGGCGGTCTTCGAAACACAGCGCAGCCAGTTGGAAGCCGAGAATTTAAAGCGCCGCCAAGAGGCGGAGTCGGTGGCCGGCAAAGTCGATGGCGTCGACGTGACCATCATTCGCCAAGCCGGCGACAGTGGCCAACTCTATGGTTCGGTGTCGGCACGCGACATTGCCGATGCGGTCACCGAGTCCGGCGTTACGGTCAACCGCACTCAGATCGTGCTCAACCGGCCGATCAAGGCGTTGGGGATCTACGAGACCCGCGTTGCCTTGCACCCGGAAGTATCGGTCAACGTCACCGTCAATATTGCGCGGACCGAAGAAGAGGCCAAGCTTCAGCTCGAGCGCGGCGGTGCGATTACCGCGGCTGACGAGATGGAAGCCGAGGCCGCCGCAGATGCGGCCTTGGCCATCGCCGATGACGCGGAGGCGGAAGTCGCTGCCGCCGAAGGTCTGGTCGAGGAAGATGTCGTCGAACGCCTAGCGAGCGACGCCTCCGGTGAAGACGAAGCGGCCGATACGGCCGGCGAAGAACCGGCACAGGCAGCAAGTCCGACCGAAGGCTAAACTATAGATTTCCGCCCGGGTAATCGCGGTGAAGTTACCATTTTCGTGGTTAACGTACCGCCGAGCGCCTGGGCGCGAATATCAAGCCGCGCTTACATCACGATAGTCTCAACACCCACTCTTTGCAGTAGATAGCAATTTGCTGCTAGATTTATGCCCAATAGGCCGACGTTAAACGATTGGCGTAGATGATGTAGATGAGGGGTGGGCTTAAATGATGATGCTGTCGCGTTTTCTAAGGGCCGTAATCAAGAGCGGCGACCTTTGTTTATTAGACCATAAAGGGCGTGACTGGCGCTTCGGCGACGGCACAGCGCCCCATGTAAGCGTCCAGATCCACGACAGAGCCACCCAGTGGCAGTTGTTTATGAACCCGCAATTGACGGTCGGCGAAGCGTATATGCGCGGGACGCTGACCATCGAACGGGGCACGCTTTACGACTTTCTCGATATCGCCGCCCGCAATCTGCAATATGTCCAGGCC
>JABDJY010000419.1 GCA_013003285.1 Alphaproteobacteria bacterium
ATAGCCGTAGCTATGGTCGAGCCGAAGCCCGCCGGCATTGGCGCAGAGCCGCCCGCCCCCCCCTTTTATCAGAATTGGGGGTTGACGATCGGCGGGCATCCGCTTTGTCAGACGGCTTGCCCGATGCCCCGCATCGGGCCGCGCCGTCTTCCGCGCGGCTGCCGCCCCGATCGACAACAGAATTGATTCAATTTGGCCGGATACTACTCTAGGATCCATGGCCACCCAAAGGCCATGCGCCGGCTCGACATTTGGCGTAAGATCAACATCTTAAGACGAACAGTTGCCGGGGACGGTCGAGCCCCCGAGCGCCGCGCCACATTTATGATCAACGACGCTGAATTGCCATGACGACGTCGGAACAGGCCGACCTTGAACCTCTGAGCGATACCGCCGGCCCGGCCCATGCCGGCCTCGATGCCTTGCGCAATGCACTGCCGACATTGCCGGCGACGCCGGGCGTGTATCGCATGCTCAATGGCGACGGCGATGTTCTGTATGTCGGCAAGGCGCGCAACCTCAAGCGGCGGGTCACCAGCTACACACAGTTAGCGCGCTTGCCCATACGCCTGCAGCGCATGGTCGCGCAAATAGCGGCGCTGGAAGTCGTCACCACCCACACCGAAGCCGAAGCGCTGCTGCTCGAATCGAACCTCATCAAACGGCTGGCGCCGCGCTACAACGTGCTGCTGCGCGACGATAAGAGTTTCCCCTATATTCTGCTGACCAGTCAGCTCAACCGCAAAATTCTCAAAACCGGCGCCGATCCGCAAAAGCCACGGCGCAAGCGGCAAGACAGCGCCAAACCCAGCCTCAAGGGTGACGGCCCGAGCCCCGCCGATTGGGTTGGGGTCACCAAATATCGCGGCGCGCGCACCGCCGATGGTGAGTATTTCGGCCCCTTCGCCTCGGCCGGCGCGGTCAACCGCACACTGAATGCGCTGGAGCGCGCCTTCCTATTGCGGAGCTGCTCCGACGCGATATTTTCCGGCCGCGCCCGGGCCTGCCTGAAATACCAACTCAAACGCTGCAGCGGACCCTGTGTCGGCTATATCACCGCCGAGGATTACGAGCAGCTTGTCCGCCAAGCGCGTAATTTTCTCGGCGGTCAGTCGCGCGAGGTGCAGGAAAGCATCGCCGCGGATATGCAGACCGCCAGCGACAACCTGGAATTCGAAGCCGCCGCGCGGGCCCGCGACCGTATCCGCGCGCTCACGCAAATTCAGGCCCATCAGGATATCAACGTCGAAAACCTCAAACTGCCGGAGGCCGATGTCATCGCCGCCTGGCAGACCGCCGGACAAACCTGCATTCAGGTCTTCTTTTTTCGTGGCGGACGCAATTACGGCAACCGGGCCTACTACCCGCGCCACGATAAATCGGTGGACATAATCGAAGTGCTCACCGCGTTTGTCGGTCAGTTCTACGAAGATAAACCGCCGCCGCGCGTGGTGCTCCTGAGCCACCAGCTGCCCGAGCACGAGCTACTATCGGCGGCGCTGACCGTGCGCGCCGACCATAAAGTGGCGGTTACCCATCCGGTTCGCGGCGCCCGGCGCAAGCTGGTGCAGCATGCCCTCGACAATGCTCGCGACGCCCTGCAACGGCGTTTGGCGGAAAAGGCCTCCAACCAGGAACTGATGGAGAAAGCGGCGGAACTATTCGGCCTCGACGGCGCCCCGGCGCGCATCGAGGTCTACGACAACTCCCATGTGGGTGGCCAACATGCCATCGGCGCCATGATCGTCGCCGGCCCGGACGGATTCATCAAGGGCGCCTACCGAAAATTCAACATGAAAGGCGATGCCGGCAACAAGGAAGACGGCTACGCGCCCGGTGACGACTACGCCATGATGCGGGAGATGCTGAGCCGCCGCTTCGCCCGCGCCATCAAGGAAGACCCCGAGCGGACCGGCGGGCAGTGGCCCGATCTGATCCTCATCGATGGCGGGCAGGGCCAATTGAGTGCGTCGATCAGCGCCTTGGAGGAACTTGGGATCGACGATGTCGCCGTCGTGGCAATCGCCAAGGGCCCCGACCGTGATGCCGGCCGCGAGCGGTTTTTCACCGCCGAACGGGAGCCCTTTTCTCTGCCGCCGCAAGATGCCCTGCTATACTATTTACAACGGCTGCGCGACGAAGCGCACCGCTTTGCCATCGGCACCCACCGGGCCAAACGTTCAAAGGCTATCGCCAACAGTCCGCTCGACGAGATCTCGGGGGTCGGCGCCAAGCGGAAACGGGCATTACTGACCCATTTCGGATCGGCCCGCGCGGTCGCCCGCGCCGGGCTGAAGGATCTCGAAGAAGTTGAAGGGATTAGCGGCGCTGTCGCAAAGACTGTTTATAATCATTTCCACAGCGACGGCTGACCGGCGCCCGGTCGACCCCGTACCTGCCAAGCGGTAACCTGAATTCATGACCATACCCAATATCCTCACCCTGCTGCGCGTCGCCCTTATCCCCATCATCGTGGTTTTGATGATCGCCGGCGATTCCGACGCTGCCCGCTGGTGGGCATTCTCTCTGTTCGTGGCCTCGGCGCTGACCGACTATTTCGACGGCTGGCTGGCGCGAAAACTGAAGCAGGAAAGCGATTTCGGCCGCCTGTTCGACCCTATCGCCGACAAGCTCTTGGTGGTCGCGGTGTATTTTGTCCTGGTCAATGACGACATCATCGCCGGCTGGAACGTATTGGCGGTTGTTCTCATCGTCAGCCGCGAGCTACTGGTCTCGGCCTTGCGTGAGTTTCTCGCCGGACGCGGTATTCCCATGCCCTCGAGCAAGCAGGCCAAATACAAAACAGCGGTGCAATTGGCGACCGGCGCGGCACTGATCGTCAGTCCCCTGTTCGGACCGTTATTTGGGGTCGTCGCCATCATTGGCCTGTGGCTGGCAACCGCGCTGACGATTTCCAGCGGCTATGGCTACTGGATGCGCTCGAGCGAGCATATCAGTGCTCGGGCCGACAAGGCGGGGGAGTAGGCGCGTGCGCATCATCGGCCTGGCGGGGTGGAGCGGCAGCGGCAAGACGACGCTCCTGGTCGAACTTGTCACGCTGATCACCGGCATGGGCTTCACCGTTTCCACCGTCAAACATGCCCACCACGCCTTCGATGTCGACCAGCCGGGCAAGGATTCCCATCGCCACCGCACCGCCGGCGCCAACGAAGTGCTGGTCGCGTCGGCCAACCGCTGGGCGCTCATGCACGAATTAGCGGACGCACCGGAACCCGATCTCAACCAACTGTTGGAACATATGTCGCCGGTCGATCTGATCCTGGTCGAGGGATACA
>JABDJY010000008.1 GCA_013003285.1 Alphaproteobacteria bacterium
TTCCTGCATATAGTGGCGCCCGTGCACAGTGACCTCGGTCTGGTTCTTGAAGGTGCGGGCAAAATCGCGCGCGGCACCCGCCAGCCCATGGCCTTCGTCGGCATTGATGAAAAGTTTGGGCACATCGCTGTTCTTCAACCAGTCGGAATAGAACGCGACGATCTCGTGATTGTCGGCCGGTTCGCCATCGAAGGGAATGTCGTTGGGCATGATGACACCGGGTAGCCTGGTGCCGCCCGGCCGGTTGGTCGGATAGCGATAGACCTCTTTCTCCACCTCGGATAATTCGCGGACAATGCCTTTCTCGAACAGCATGACCTCGACGAAGAAGTTGGCATCGAGGGCCTTCTTCTCCCCTTCCGGTGTGCGGAACGCCTTGAAGGGCGCGACCCGCTCGGGCGGAATATCCGACCAGTGGCGCGGCCACACCATGGCCTCCATATAGGCGATGCCGGCGACCTGTTCGGGGAAGCGGGCCGCCCGGTTGAAGCCAACCGCCGCGCCCCAATCGTGCAACACAAATATGACGTTTTCGGTCAGACCGAGCGCCTCGAAGAAGGCGTCGAAATACTCGATATTGTCCTTGAAATGATAGGCATCGCGCGGCGATGTGGACGAGCGGCCATGGGCGATGAAATCAGGCGCGATGATCCGCCCCATCCCCGCCACATGGGGAATGACGTTGCGCCACAGAAAGGACGATGTGGGATTGCCGTGCATGAACACGATCGGATCGCCCTCGCCGATATCGATATAGGCCATCTCCGCATCGCCCACCGGCATCATCTTGCGCAGCGACGGGTTCTCCGTCGAAACGCTCTGGGTTGGATCGGCTGTCGGCAGTATGGCGATGGGTTCGATCACGATTATTTCCTCTTCTGCGACATAAGTGGCGCCATTAACTTACCATTCCACCGGCTTTAAGTATCGGTGCCGAAGGCGTAGGCTCAGACTTCGCTACGGAAGGCCAGAACATGCCTGCAGACACAATAATGGCAGCGGTCGACCCCGACTTCACGCGCCAAGTGCGCATGGCCGACAGGCGTCCTTTGCCGGTCCTAGATCTCGGCGCGTTTTTGTCCGGCGATAAACCTGCGGGCAAAGACTTGGCGCGGCAGCTGCGCGAGATCGCCGGTGGCTTGGGCTTTCTGTGCGTCATAAATCACGGTGTTCCGCCGGCTGTGCTGCGCAATATCCAGAATCAGGCGACCCAACTCTTCGCGCTTTCGGAAGATACCAAGCTGGCGGTTAAGGTCGATCAGCACGAGCGCGGCTATTTGCCCTTTCGCTCCACGGTGGTGCGGGAGTCGCGCTACCACGACAAGGCGCAAATCGATTATTACGAAGCCTTCAATTTTGGCACCGACTATGCCGATGACGACCCTCAGGTGGTCGCCGGCACGCGCCTGTTCGGGCAAAACCGCTGGCCCGACGGCGCGCCAGACTTGCCCGCCGCGGCGCTGGCCTATACCGACGCCATGGCCGTCCTGGGGAAAAGCCTGCTGCCGTTATGGGCCGAGGCATTCGATTTACCGGCCGATTTTTTCGCGCCGTTTTTCACGAACGCCCATGGCTATGTCCGCCTGATCCACTATCCACCGAAACCCGATCTGGCGTTGAACGAATATGGTCTTGGCGCCCATTCCGATACCTGTCTGATGACCTTCCTGCCCCATGAGAACGAGCCCGGCATCCAGGTAATGGACGCCGACGGCAATTGGTTCTGGCCCGAGACCCCGGCCGACGCCATCATGGTCAATTTCGGCCAGCTTCTCGAGCGCTGGTCGAATGGGTTCGTGCGCGCGACGCCACACCGGGTCATCCCACCGATGGAAGGCCACCGCTATTCCCTGCCCTTCTTCTTCAGCCCGAATTTGGACCAGCGTTGCGAATGCCTGCCGACCTGCCAGAGCGCCGATAATCCACCGCAATACGAGCCCATATCGTTCCAGGAATTTCACGCCTGGTATATGAGCCGGGTCTACGCCCATTTCGAAGCCTTCGACGATCCTGCCCCGCAATAAAAAGAAAGCAAAACCATGCAGCTCTACGGCAAAGGTTTGTTGATGACCTTCACCGAAGTCCCGCCCGAACTCGAGGCCGACTTCAACGAATGGTACAACCGCGAACATCTCGACGAACGCATCAACATCCCCGGGTTCCGCCGGGCGCGGCGTTACGAGGGCATCGACGCCGGCATCAAATATTTCACCACTTACGAGGCCGCGGCATCGGAGAATATCGCCTCGCCAGCCTATCTCGACGTGCTCAAGGAACCCTCGGCCTGGAGCAACGCCATCATGCCGCAATTCAGCAAATGGCACCGCATGACCTGCCGTGTCGTCGCCGACCACACGCGCGGCATGGGAGCGGCGCTGACGCTGCTGCGGTTGTTCCCCGATCCCGCCAAGGCCGACGATTTGGCGGCATGGCTGAACGACGGTGCGCTGGCCGAACTCAACACAGCGCCCGGCATTGTCGGCTCCTGTGCGGCCTCGGTCGATCTCGACGCCGATGCGCGCCTCGCCGGCGCCTTCGCGCAAACCACCGACCCCGACCAAAACGTCGAATGGGCCGTGCTGGTCGAAGGCACCGATGGGGAGATCACAACCGCCACGGCGCGCGACTATTTGTCGGAACGGCTAACCGTCGCCGCCCTGCCCGGCACAGAGCTAGTGGTTGAGACGTACAAATTCATGTATGGCAATCTACGCAACAGCGACGATGAGATCGCGTGAGCAAGGGAAATAGGAATAATGCCTGACACCGCCTATCAAACCATCCACCCCGACGCCGCCGGCGAAATCGTCGCCCTGGCCGAGCCCGAAGACGAGCGGGTCTGGGTGCCCCAGGCCGATAATGTCTGGTTCCGTCCGCTGATGCTCGACACACGGGCCGGCGGTTTCACCGATATGTTGCGGGTGCGCCGCGCCGGCATGCTCAGCCGCCACCGCCACCCCGCCCCGGTGCACGGCTTCGTCATTCGCGGCACCTGGCGCT
>JABDJY010000017.1 GCA_013003285.1 Alphaproteobacteria bacterium
ACCAGCGTGAGACCGAACCGTCGGTGACCGAATCGTAGCATTTCAGCATCGAGACCTCGGTCGAGGTCTGTTGCGGGAACCAATACCATTCATGGTCGGGGCTGTAGGTGAAGCGCGTGGTCTCGCCGACCCGGTCATCATAGATGCGATAGTTGGTGATGTAGGGCTGGTCGGCGAAAGACGGCCAGGCGCACAGCACGAACGGGTTCTGGCGCACGGTCTCCATGGGCTTGGCGAGGTTGATCGACATGAAGCGCCGCGACATCTTGGCGTCGGCCTCGGCGGGCGTGTAATGCTGCTCGCGCCCGAAGTTGCGCAGGTTCTTGGTTAGCAGTTCGCGGCAGCGCACCCGGCCGCTATTGTCGTTCAAATCGTTATGCACCAGATTGACATACTCAGCGTTCACGCCCGGGTTCTTATTGTCCTGATCTTCCGTGCGGTCGCCCGTATAGTCCTGGTCGAAAATGTCGTGGTTGTAGACCAGCGCATCGGTCGCATCGGGGAAAAACTCTAGCAGCAGCTTCTCCATCTCCGGGTAAAATACCCGCTCGACTTCCGCCGCGTCGTAGAAATTTTCGCAGGCGGATTCGCAGTAGGCCAGCGAGACACCGAGCCGGTCCATGCATTCGGGGCTGTTGGGCGAGAGGCCCGGATAATACTCCCCGATGCGCCGCGCATCGCGCAACACTTGCGGGAAATAGAGATAGCGCCGGGCGTTGTCCTGCTCGTCCTTGCGCAGCGCCGCCGCATCGGCTTCGCGCGCCGGGTCGCGCCACAGCGCGTTGGAGGTGACGACGGAATAGAAGGGCTGCTCGCGGATCGTGTAGCGCAGCGGCAGCGCGACGCCGCCCTCGGGCACCTCGATGTTGCTCGCCCGGATATGGGCCAAACACTCGTCATACTCGCGAAAGCCGATGCCCCATTTGGTCTCGACGGGCCCCGGCGGCGTATTGTCGAGCATGTCGATAATCGCCTGCCCGTCCCCGCCGGCAATCAGGTCGAGCGCCGCCTGCGTGGCCGCGGCCGTGCCCGCATCGCCGTTGCGGTCGAACGACATATAGGAGAGGCCGCCATTCGCCGCGATGGGCGGCGGCTGGCCGTGCGTGAGTTCGAGCGGCGGCACAAAGGGCGCCGAACCCGCATCCGTGCCCGCCGTCTCGGTGTTCGCGATGTCGTTATGCTGGTCCATAGCGCGCCCCTGCTCCGGTATGTCGATCCTCGGCCAAACCCTGCCATTGGAGTGCAAATTGGTCAAATGGCCGGAAGGGTCAAGAGGCGCGGTGATTGGTGTCCCCGGCCAAGACTGGAACTCGCCCCAAAACCGGCGACTTTTCTAAATTACCGTGTACGGCGGGGTGTCTTGTGGCTGGGCAGAAGTTCCAGGCAAATACCCTCTCGCACCCTACTCAGCAATGGTTTGGACCGCCACGAGGGCTGCAGTCACGCCAGAATCCGAAGTTCGTCTGCGAAGCGCCCGTTAACCGTTATGTAAACATACGTATTTACCGTCAGGTTTCGCCAATATTTTCCGAGTTAAAATTTAATTAAGGAAAAACTGATGAAACGACGCGACTTCCTCACAGGATCCGCAACCGGGCTTGTTGTAGGTGCGGCGGCCGGATTTGTGGTCGGAAACAATTCGGGCACACCGGCTTCGCCTGGCACAGCACCGGCAATTGTCTCTGGCAACGATATTGGTACGACCTGGAGAATCCAAACATCGTGGCCCGGCGGCATCGGACTCGAAACCTTTAAAATCTGATGCGACAGCATCGTCGAAAAAACTGACGGAGAACTCGCCTTCGAGGCGTTCGGCGCCAAAGATATTGTCGGCGAATTTCAACTTTTCGATGGGGTGAGGAATGGCGTTATCGACGCCATGAATCCTTTCACATTATATTGGGCGGGCCGCATGCCGGCCGCGGTATTCCTGGCGTCATATCCAATGGGGCTCCGCCATCCGCATGAGTGGGACGTGTTCTATTACGGACTTGGCGGGCTGGAATTGGCGCGCGATCTGTTCGCCAAATTCGACATGCACTATGTCGGGCCGATCCAACACGGTCCCAACATCATCCATTCCAAAGTTCCCATCCAGCCGATCGAGGATTTTCGCGGCCGCAGAATGCGCCTGCCCGGCGGCATGGTGGCGGAACTATTTCAAGCCGCCGGCGCCAAGACGACGATGCTTCCGGGTTCGGAAATTTTCGGTTCCTTGGAGGCAGGCAACATTGATGTCGCCGACTATGTCGGTCCGGCGATCAACTATGATCTCGGGTTTCACAACGTCACCGATTACATCTCAATGGGCCCCCCCGGGTTCATGTCGCTGTACCAGCCGGTCGACTTGATGGATCTCACCGTGGGGTTGAATTCGTGGAACAAAATCTCCGCCAAAATGAAGCAATTTGTAGAGATGGAAGTTCATGTCTATTCGGACCTGCATCACGCCGCGATTCAGAAAGCCGATCAGGACGCCTGGAAGAAATTTGCGGATGCCGGCAGTGTCGTGACACGCCTATCGGAGGACGATGTCGAGAAGTTCACCGAATTATCGGTGCCGCTTTGGTTCAAATGGGCGAACAAAGACGAAAACGCGGCACGGGTCTTCAAAATACAGCTCGACTATATGATGTCGGGCAGCCTCGGCTACGTCACACCCAAGATGATCGAAGGCCACAAACTCAAATGGGTGAGCTGACCAAACGGTTGGCGAGATTACTGTGCGTCTCTTCAAACATGCTGGTGGGTCGGGGCGCGACCGAAGGCTCATAACGGCCTTGGCCGTTACCAGCCTGGTCGCACTGTTGATCAGTTGGGCTGGCGTTCGCCAAGTCGAACATCAGTTGCTGCTCAGCGAGTCTTCCGACAAAGCGCTTCACTGGGCTCACTTTCTACAGGACAATCTGAGCGATCTCGATGATATTCTGTCGAGCGGTTTAGTGTCGGCGGACGACCAGAACATATTCGACTTTGCCAGTGAGGCAGGCGGTGTTTTTCGGTTTGAGTTGATCCGCCCGGACGGTTCGACGGCACTTTCGTCGTGGGCCGGCGACCTCAATCAGATCGAGAAACCGAAATTTTTTGCGCAGGTTCTCGGGGAAGGACGACAGGTCACCAGGCTTTCAATCGAGCCCGGATCGGACCAGACCCAAATTGTCGTCAGCGAGGCCTTTGTGCCGGTGACGATTGGGAACGCCATCCACAATGTCCAGGGTGCCATAAAGGTCTCCCTCGATATGACCACCCGCGCCGCATCCTTAAGAAACGCCGGAAACTTCGGTCTTCTCGGATTGGTGCTTTTATTGGCCATTATTGGAAGTATCTGCGGGATATTTGTGAGGAGCAACATTCGCGATCGCAACGCCGAATTGGAACGCGTTGAGCAAGCCCATCTGGCTCTGGCTGAAAGCGAAGAACGGTTGCAGATCATCGTGGGAACATCGCCGATCCCGATTAATATCACGAACTGGTATTCCGGCGTCGTTATGTACGCAAACGATCACGCCGCACATGCATTTGGTGTGCCTGATGCGCAAGCGCTGGTGGGGGAAGATGTTCGCCAGTTTTACGACGACCCAGCCGAACGACTGAAAATCGGACAGATACTTACCGCCGAAGGTTATGTGAGCGACTACGAGATCGCGATTACCCGGCCTGACGGAGCGCACCGGCAAATTCTTGTGTCCATGAAATCGCTCCGCTATCAGGGCGAGGATGCTGTTTTCGTCGGCTTTCAAGACATCACCGAGCGCAAAAATACGGAGATAAAACTCAACCTTGCGATCGAAGCGGCAGAAGACGCGAACTTGGCCAAGTCGGCCTTTCTGGCCAATATGAGCCACGAACTGCGTACGCCGCTGAATGCGATCATCGGCTATAGTGAAATGATGCTCGAGGATGCCGAGGACGAGGGCGCCAAGGAGCGTATCGATGATCTACGCAAGGTGCATCGTTCGGGTCGCCACCTGCTCGGGTTGATTAACGACATCCTCGATATTTCTAAGATCGAAGCCGGTAAGATCGAATTGAACTTCGATCCAGTCGACCTGGCGGTGACCGTGTCCGAGGTCGAGAGCACAGCAGCGCCCTTGATGGAAGCAAATGGCAATCGCTTCGAGATTTCTATTCCCGAAGGCGTCGGAACCGTCGAATGTGACGAGCAACGGCTGCGCCAGGTCTTGCTTAACCTGCTAAGCAACGCCGCCAAGTTCACCGAAAACGGCAACATCTCTCTGACCCTCGAACGCGTTGGCGATGGCTGGGTTCGATTCGCCGTGCGCGATACCGGTATCGGTATGAGCGCTGATCAGGCCGCCAAACTTTTCCAACCGTTTGTTCAGGCAGATAGCTCGATAACCCAACGTTTTGGCGGCACTGGGCTGGGTTTGTCGATCAGTCATCGCTTTGTCGAAATGATGGGCGGGCGCATCACAATCAAAAGCGATGAGGGCGTGGGCTCCTGCTTCACCGTGTGGTTGCCCGACATCGAATCCTCGGAACAGGATAGTGCCGCAGGCACTGATGGGCCGCTCATTCTGGTTATTGAAGATACGCTTTCAGACAGCGCGTTATTGAAGCGCAATCTTGGGCAACTCGGCTATCGGGTCGAGGTCGTACGCGATGGCGAGCAGGGCTTAGCGCGTGCACATGTTACCCTGCCGGTAGCAATTATCCTGGATATTGAGTTACCCGGCATGGATGGTTATCAGGTGTTGGATAAGCTGCAAGCCAACGTATTGCTAAGCGCTGTGCCGGTGATTGTGTCGTCGGTTCATGACGAGGCACGCGAACGCATATTGAAAAGTGGCGCGCGCGATTTTCTTGCCAAGCCAGTTGATCGAAACAGCCTGCGATTGGCACTTGAAAGCTGTTGCGATCCAAGTAGATCCCCCGCATTAGCTGTCGGATAAGAAACCAAATTCGGCAGTTGTACCCACCAATCTGCATGACCGAAACGAGTCCAAGCTGTGTGAAAACTCAGAAGCCGAAACCTTCCGCGCAATAACTGAATCTGGAAAGTAGCGCAGACGAATCATTGTTACGGTGTCGGCCACTCTCACAAATCAATACTACGTCTCGGCGTCGAAAAAATAGTTTTCACACAGCCTGGGTCAATTTCAGTCGTCATCCCCTACTGTATTCGCCCGGCAGGCCTGCCACCGCAAGCAACCTACGCCGCTACCCGCCACCTCCCCCCTCAATCCGCTTCCGCCTCCCCGCCCCGCGCGGCGGCCTGTTGGCGGTATTGGCGGACCGTGAGCGGCTCGGCGAATATTTCGAAGAACACGCCGTTGGGGTCGTGGAAGAAGATGGTGTAGCTGCCGCTGCCCTCGGTCAGGCCGCCGCCTTCGGGCCCTTGAATCTGCGGGCCGTGGGCGATGACGCCCTGGGCGGTGAGTTTTTCGACCCATTGATCGACCGAGGCGCGGCTGTCGGTCGCCATGGCAATATGGTCGAGGCCCTTTTTCTCGCACTGGGAATCGCCGCTGACGGCGGCTGGCCGTGCGTGAGTTCGAGCGGCGGCACAAAGGGCGCCGAACCCGTATCCGTGCCCGCCGTCTCGGTGTTCGCGACGTCGTTATGCTGGTCCATAGCGCGCCCCTGCTTCGGTATGTCTATATTCGGCCAAACCCTGCCATTGGAGTGCAAGGTCAAATTGTCGGAAGGGTCAAGAGGCGTAGTGTTAGGCGTTCGCTTCGTCATTCGGGCTTTGCACCATCGCCAACCGTTCACGCTCGCGCTGGTGGGCGAGATTCCAGCGGCGCATCAACTCAAGACTATCTTCTCTGGAAATCTGCGGGTTTGGCGTACACCTGATAGACCCGTCCGCGTTGGTCTCGATGATATCTCCCGCGGCGCGGTGTGCATCCAGCTTGTCGAAGCCGAGGTCTTCCACGCGGGCGTCGAAATGGGGATGAACCGGTAAAATCTTGATATGTGCCGGCAATTTGTGGCGCTCGATGAAGCCGGACAGGCTCCCCCAGCCATCGCGGCTTGTGTAGCCGCTCTTGATATAGGGGCGTCCGCTATCGCCGCCCGAAATCTCTTCCGAAAGATAGGTCCGCTCGCCCGGTGACAGCTCTCTGGCCGAACCGTCCTGATTCACATAAACGAACGTAAATCCTGGCGCGTTAGAGCGCGGTGACCCGAGATTCCGCATGAGCAGATTTACCACCAAGGCGATGATTGAGGCTGCGGACGTTTGCATACAACAAACCTTAGACCGGCCCAAATAATCTTTTCGATAGCCCCGAAACGCCACCCCCTCAGGCACGGAAAACGAGATGCCCTCCCCGAAGGCGGAAATTTGCGGTGCGAGGCGCGCCGGGTATTTGAACGCGCCTGATAGCGGTTTAGGGTCACGAACGGTCGTGACTGGGAATCGCCGCTGACGGCGGCTTTTAGCCGAGGCTGTTGAACAACTCGGATTTAGGCGAGTTTTGGGCGTCCGCTATTAGTAATAGCGGACGTTTTTGTTACCGCCGTTGGCAACGGCCGTGGCGGTGGTGTTTTCTTCGGTGGCTGGCTGGGGTTTTGGGGCATAAATCAGGCTACGACCAGTCCCGGCGGGGGTAGGCAGTCAGGCCGCGCCCGGCGACCAGCTGTAGATGCGCTGCGCGTTGCCGCCCATCAGCGCGGCGCGGTCACTGTCGGATAGCCAATCACCTTGGCGGAACGCCGTAACGCCTTGTTCATAGCTCAAAAGTTCGACAG
>JABDJY010000045.1 GCA_013003285.1 Alphaproteobacteria bacterium
GCCGCGACAAGCCGGAAATTTTTCGCGAAGCCGCCTAGCGTGATGTCGCTCTCGTAACGCTTGTAAGGCCCGTTCAGCGTCCTGGCCACGCCCGTATCGCTTAGCGTCTTAGTGACATTCCCGGAACTGTCTGTCAAAAGGTGAATATCAACCGGGCGAGGTTCATGATGTGAAGAATGCGCTGGAATCAGGCATTGTGAGAGCATTCTTAAGTCCTGGTTGATCTTGAAGGTCGTGTTGAGCGTGAGGATCGCCGGTGAGTATCTGGCCGGTCGGAGAACAGCAGAGAAAGCCTAGATCATGTGCGGAATTTCGGGCTTCTTGTTGGGGCCGGCGACTGGCATCAAAGGTGATCTGCAAGCTGTCGTGCGCGACATGGGTGCGGCAATCGCACATCGCGGTTTTGATATGCATGGCGATTGGGTTGACCGGGAGGCCGGTGTCGCCCTGACCCATCAGCGCCTGTCCATCATCGACCTGAGCATGGCGGGGCATCAGCCAATGGTCTCAAGCTGCGGTCGCTTCGTGCTTACTTACAATGGCGAGATCTACAACGCGCCGTCTTTGCGCGATGATCTACGCAAAATCGGCCGGGAGTTTCGGGGCCAATCCGACACGGAGGTATTGGTCGAAGGGATCGCGGCGTGGGGTTTGCAGGAAACCGTCGAACGCGCCGTCGGTATGTTTGCCTTCGCCGTCTGGAACCGGGATCAACGAACGCTTTCGCTGGTCCGTGACCGGATGGGAATCAAGCCGCTTTTCTATGCGCATTGGGACGGTGCGGTCCTTTTCGGGTCGGAACTGAAAGCGCTTTACCAGTTTCCTGGTTTTGCGCCGGAAATAGACAAAACGGGGGTCGCATCTTTTCTTCGTTACGGCTATGTGCCGGCGCCTCAGAGCATTTTTGGACAGGTTTCGAAACTCGAGCCGGGCACGATTACCGTTGTGACGCCGGGTGGTGAGCAGACAACGCAGCGATATTGGTCGCTTACCGACGTCGTTCGCAACGCGCGGTCGGCCCCGACGATCAGTACGCTTTCTGAGGCCACCGAGGTTATTGAACCCCTACTGACCGAGGCTGTGCGATGCCGCATGCTTTCCGATGTTCCCATCGGAACTTTTCTTTCCGGTGGAATTGACTCGTCACTGGTTACCGCATTGATGCAATCGGTGTCTAACCAGCCGGTGCGTAGTTTCTCGATCGGCTTTACAGACGACGCGTTCGATGAAGCCCCCCATGCGCGCGCCGTGGCGGATGTACTTGGGACCGATCATACGGAACTATATGTTCAGCCCGAAGATACGCTCGAGATTGTCCCGCGTATGCTCACCGTTTTCGACGAGCCTTTTGCGGACTCTTCACAGATTCCGACATTTCTATTGAGCGAATTAACCCGCTCGCATGTCACCGTCGCATTGTCGGGTGACGGCGGCGACGAGTTGTTCGCTGGCTACAATCGCTACCTCTGGGGCGCGAGTATCGATCGCACGCGCCGATATATACCGCGACCGATTTGCCAGCTCGGCGCCAATATGGTGACGCGGATTTCGACAGATACGCTCGATCGTATATTTGGCCGGGCGCTGTCGGGCATTACTGGTCAGGCAACTGGTTATCGCATGCACAAATTCGCCCAGTTGATGACCGCATCCTCAGGCGACGAGGTCTACCGAACTCTGGTGTCGCAATGGTTCGACTTGGCCCCCGATTCTTGGGAGGTCACGCCGGAAGCCTATACGGAAGTGGAGCGAAGCGGCCTGAGCCGGCACGAGGAGCGCATGCAGTTTCTCGATTTGCTCACCTACTTGCCCGACGACATTCTGGCCAAGATCGACCGAACAAGCATGGCGCACGCCCTTGAGGTTCGCGTGCCTCTTCTCGACCATCGCGTCGTCGAGGCGGCCTGGACATTAGGGCCGGAAGCCAAGCTTAAGGGTCGGGAAGGTAAACAGGTGCTGCGCGCGATACTCGACCGGTATGTACCGCGTGAAATTGTCGATCGGCCTAAAATGGGGTTTGGCGTTCCGCTTGCACACTGGCTTCGGTACGAGTTGCGCGACTGGGCAAACGATATTCTGGGACAGGCCGATTGGGAGAACGACTTTGGTCTCGACGGCTCGGTTGTCAGGAAGGCATGGGCGCAGCACCTCGCCGGCGAGGGTAATTGGGCGTATCGGCTATGGGTTCTGATTATGCTCGCGGGCTGGCACCAAACTTGGTGCGCGCGCGCATGACAGGGAATCCGATGCATATCTGTTTCTGCATCCCGGCAATGGATGGCGGCGGCGCTGAGCGGACAGTATCGAACCTGCTTTCGATGCTCCATGACGGGGGTTTTCATGTCACTTTGCTGACCTACGAAGCGTCGGCGGCTGTCTCGGCTTATCCGCTGCCGGAAATTCCAATCGCGCGGCTCGACCTGCTGGGCGGGCGCGGCTTTTCGCGAATTACCAAGATCCTGGCGCGGCGGCGTGGAATTCGTCGTGCGATTCAGCGTATCGATCCCGATGTTGTCGTGTCCTTCATGGACACGATGAATATCACTGTGTTGGTTGCGCTTCGCGGGTCGAGAAAGCCCGTCATCATCTCCGAACGTACCGATCCGGCTCATCATTACCTGGCGGGCTGGAAGCGGCTCATGCGCCGGCTCGTCTACCCGAGTGCACGACGTCTCGTCGTGCAAACCCAGCGGGTGGCGCAATATTTCGACTGGATGGATAACGACAAGCTTGCCGTAATTCCCAACCCTGTTCATCCAAATGAGAACGCCGCAATGCCGGATGTGCCGGGTGACGACGGGCGGTTTCGCGTGGTGGCCGTGGGCAGGCTATCCACCGAAAAGGGCTTCGAGGAATTGATTAGGGCGTTCGCCGATCTCAGCGGTTCATTCCCGCTCTGGGATTTGTTCATTTACGGTGAAGGGGGAGAGCGCAATGCCCTCGACGCGTTGGTGCATTCTGTTGGCGCGGAAGGCCGTGTATTCCTACCTGGGTGGCGGTCCGATATCGAACAGGTTTATTCATCGGCGCATCTGATGGCCTTTCCGTCACGCTACGAAGGTTTCCCAAATGCGCTGTGCGAAGCGGCAGCGGCCGGGCTTCCACTCATCGGCTTCGATGGCGTCTGTGGTGTTGAGGAAATTATTGTCGATGGAGAGAACGGGATCTTAATAGGCGACACCGACAGGTTCGAAGGCTTGCGGGCGGCGTTGTTGACACTGATGACGGATGCACATTTGCGCCGGTCGATGGGACAACAGGCCGGGCAGAAAATTAGCGCTTGGCGTCCCGAACAAATTGCCGGTATGTGGCAATCGCTGTTTGAGGCGGTCTGTGATCCGGGCCACCGTTGATTGGGTTGGCCAATTAAGGCGGAGGAATGGCGTGAACGAAACTATAGTGACGCTTTGACAAACTTGGGCGGCGTTGCAAAGACACCCAGATGCCAATCTTCCCTCGACATATAATCGAACTGATGACAGTAGCGATGCGAATACGATGACTGAAATACCCTTTCTCCCCTACGGAAAACATGCCGTCGATCAGGCAGATATCGACGCGGTCGTCTCGGTACTCAGAAGCGATTTTTTGACCACCGGTCCGACGATTGCGGCGTTCGAGAAAAGCTTCGCCGAAGCGACGGCGGCCCCCTTCGCGACGGCTTGTTGCAATGCGACGGCGGGTCTTCATCTGGCCACCCTGGCCCTCGGCATTGGGCCGGGCGATTGTGTCATTGTGCCATCGGTGACATTCCTCGCGACCGCAAACGCGGTACGCATGGCGGGCGGAGAGGTAGTGTTTGCGGATGTCGACCCCACCACGGGCCTCATGGGACCAGATCATCTGGCGGCGGCGGCGGCCCGCGCTACGGGTCCCATAAATGCGGTCTTTCCGGTCCATCTTGCGGGCCGCCTGGCCGATATGCCGGCCTTGGCCGCGATCGCAACCGGAAGGGGCTGGTCGATTGTCGAAGACGCTTGTCACGCTTTAGGGGGAACCTACCGTGGACCAGATGGCAGCGAAGGGAATGTGGGCGCATGCCGGCACTCGGATCTATCCGTTTTCTCCTTTCATCCCGTAAAGACAATTGCGAGCGGTGAAGGCGGCATCGTTACAAGCAAAAACACGGCATTGCGCGACCGCCTTGCCCTGTTGCGCAACCATGACATGAGACGCGACGGCGATTTCGTGAATAAGGAGCTCGCCTACGATGCTGCCGGTCAACCCAATCCTTGGTATTACGAGATGCGTGAGCTTGGGTACAATTACCGCCTGAGTGATATTCACGCCGCCCTCGGCCTGTCACAACTTCAGAAACTTGAAACCATAGCCGATCGCCGTCGTGCGCTATGCGCGCTCTACGACGAAGCGCTTGCACCGCTGGCCCCAAAGTTACGGACAATCCCGGCGCAACCGGGTATCGACCCTGTCCTTCACCTGTATGTGGTTCACATTGATTTTAATGCGATCGGAATCGATCGTGCGACATTCATGCACCGACTTCGGGCCGCGGGTATCGGATCCCAGGTGCTTTACATTCCCGTGGCTTGGCAGCCCTATTATCGTGACCAGTATGGCGATCTCGACCTTCCTGGCGCGGCGTCTTATTACGGCACCAGCCTTGCGCTTCCTTTCTACAACAGTCTCAAGGATGCCGATGTCGAGCGCGTCGTCGATGAACTAACAAAATTAGTTCAGGGCTAGAGAGAACTCGTTGGATTATGCGGATACCGAATTCTTATGATCGCGGTCCGGCGACGGCCTATCGGCTCGTTGTAGCCGCATAAATTTCAGTTTCAAAATCAGGCGGCTCATCGGTAATGTCCCCCTATTCGCCAACGTTACGCGGCACCGCGGGTCGCCGCTCGATTCATTGACTTTGCCGAAGGAATGGCGCGCCTAACATGAGCCGGCCGACGGAAACCGAAACACGATACGATTTTGGGCGAAATTGGGATTCGTTCGCCGCACAGATATCGGACGAGGCGATCGAGAATGCCGTTTCGGGCCTCAAAAAGCTAACCGGGTCTGAGACCGGCGCACGGTTTCTAGACATCGGGTCCGGTTCGGGCGTGCATAGCCTTGCAGCGTTGCGGCTCGGCGCCAAAACCGTGCGGTGTATCGACTATGATAATGACAGTGTCGCCACGACCCGCGCCCTTCTCACGCAGCGTGCCCCAAATGCTGACTGGGAGGCGCGGCAAGGTGACATTCTTGCCGAACGCGCATCTGATGTCTCCGATGACCATGCCAGCGATGACCTGTTTGACACGGTTTATAGTTGGGGCGTGCTGCATCACACCGGTGACATGTGGCGGGCCATCGAAAACGCGGCGACTTTTGTCCGGCCTGGCGGGCGTTTTGTGATCGCCCTGTATATGAAAACCCCACTTTGTGGGTTCTGGAAGGCGGAAAAGTATCTTTACGCCAAGTTTCCAAAGCTGCGCCCGATTTTTCGGTGGCCCTTTGCGGCACTTTTACTGGTGGGCACATCGATCTGGAAACGACAATCGCCGCGCTCGATAATCGGGAACTACCGACAGCAACGTGGCATGTCGTTCCTCCACGACGTTGACGATTGGTTGGGGGGATATCCCTACGAGTCTGTTCGCAACGAAGAGGTTGTCTCGTTTATGGCGTCACGCGATTTCGAGTTGATCGAGTGCTTTAACATAAGGAGGTCGATTGGCTTATTCGGCTCAGGGTGTGGCGAATGGGTCTTCCGCCGCAGCGAGTCTGCGACCCAAACGGTACTCGAATAAAGCGTTCATCAAAGGGCGACCGTCAGCACAGCGGAGCCGGGCGACATTTGATGCAACCCGAATTCAAATATGGGCTTTAACCCATGCTACCGCAGTCCGGGTGAAGCCGATGCTTCGCTCGAATTACAAAGGGCAAAGTGCCGCCGGCAAACCTTGGCGGCAAACCTGTATTACGCCGCCGCCACCACGTCTTTCGGAACTGTTACCGGCACCTGTCTGCCGAGAAGATCGAGCAGAAGGACCACGCGCTCGTTATCGGTCAGGCGCTGGAAAAGTCCACTTTGCTGGGCTAACGGACCATCAAAGATTTCCAGCTTCTGGCCCGGGCGGAATGACTGCGGGGGATTTAAGACGACCAGACCGTCCTCGTCGTGGCGCGCTTTGATCGCTTCGATGACTCTATTGGGGGCTGTGACCGGTCGTTCGCCCAGTGACACCAGATGGGCTACACCGAATGTGCCGTTAATGGATCTCCATTGCGCGCGTTCGGGGTCGAACCGGACGAATATGTAGCGCGGAAACAAAGGACGGCGAACCAGTTCAACGCGCCGTGCGTGGCGGCGCTGTTTGAGATAGCGCGGCAAATAGACCTCGAAGCCCTGACGCTCGAGGTTGTGCCGCGCCCGTTCTTCGCCGTTGGGCTGTGTATGAACGACATACCAGCCGGTCATCGCCCATCTTCCCACTTCGCTAGCCCGTCCTTATTCCGGGCTATGCGCAGCATCGGTGGCGCAGATATGCGTTCGCTTGGCCAAATTCTTGCGAGCTTTTCGTAAGTAAGCTGCGGCTGCGATATGTCCGTGATCAGGACGGCGTCGATCTCGTCGAGTTCATCCAGTGATCGCACGATCGGAATACCGGCCAGTTTGGGTTGGTTCGATTTAGTGTCGACTACCGCGACCACTTCGATTTCCAAAGCAAGCGCTGACAGGACGGCCACTTCGGCCAGATCGCTGGCGCCGATTAAGGCTATCTTGCGACGGCCTTGGCGTTTGCAAGACTCCATGATCTTGTCGCATTCGCCGCGCGCGGCACGAAACATTTCAAACGACGATGTTAAATACTCGGCCGTAAGCCGCGCCTTTTCGGCAAACCCCTGCGGCGTGATGTAATAGAGATAGCGGCGCGCTGGGGCTTCGCGCATTTTGATCCAGCCTTTACGCGCACAGCGACGCAAATAGGCATTGGCGAGCCCAAGCGCGACACCTGCTTCGCCGGCCATAGCACGTTGGTTTTGATCCCCGTCCCGCTCCACAGCGTCGAGGATGCGCAAGGTCGTGTTGGCATCAGAATAGCGCTCGTCGGGTGCGGTATCTGCGGGCATTACGGTGTCATTTCCAAGTGCGTTCACAGCATGAACAACATGCCTTCGATCGGGGCCTACGTCAAGAGCGTTCATAGTGAGAACATATTATTTAACAAAAGGTTAGGAGATTTTTGGGTCTGAGCGTGAATTCAATAATGGGCTTCGGAAGGGGGGTATTGGCGCATATTCGTCCGAAGTCCGTTAGATGACGCGGGGCGCATCCTTTATAAGGGTGGTGTAATCGCCAACCTTCGTCGGGGCTGTCGATTGTTTATTCCACAGCCGGTAGGTTCCGAAATCGTGTCAGAACGGTTTTGATATCCTGCGGATTGCGGTTGTAGGGCTCGACCGAAGCAGGTGTATCAGTCATGTATTTAACCGAATCTTGGAAGCTAATTGAGTCAGGTTCGGCGTTATGAATGCCTCGGTTGGCAGTGCGCAACGGCGTCGACGCGTGGCTGTGGTCATTCCACGGCTCGGGATCGGCGGCACCGAGCACCATTTGCTCGATATATTGCCAAGGATCGACAGACATTGGTTTGACATAACAGTCGTGACGACGCGCGGTGCGGGGCCGCTAGATGAAGAACTACGGCAACAGGGCATTTCCGTTGTTTACGCCACGACGGCCCGGAAACGCCTGTTATCGCTCGTCGGCTCGTTCTTCGGCACTATGAAATACTTACGCCGCGAGCGTCCGGACATCGTGCATTTTTTCTTACCGGAAGCCTACTTTATCGGTGGTCTCTGCAGCGTGTTGCTGGGCCAGGGCAACCGAGTGATGTCTCGACGCAGCCTCAATCTCTACCATCGCCGCCGACGCTTCAGCGCCACGATCGAGCGGTGGTTACACAGGCGCATGGACGTTGTAATCGCGAACAGTAACGCTGTGGCTAAGGAGCTTGCGGATGAGGGTGTCGCGAGAGATCAACTTCGTACGGTGTACAGCGGCATTTCAGCAGATATAGATGCAGCTATGACGCCGTCGATAGCCCGGCAGCAGCTCGCGCTAGATGACAATATGATGGTGTTTGTCGGCGTTGCGAATCTCATTCCCTATAAAGGCCACCGTGACTTATTGGAGGCATTCGCGATTGCCGCTCCCCGGTTCCCCGACAATTGGCAGTTTCTCGCCGTTGGCAGGGACGACGGTATTGGCGCCCAACTTCGCGATCACGCAGAAACGTTAGGGCTTACAGACAATATCCGCTGGGTCGGTGAACGCAGGGATGTTCCAATCTTTCTCAAAGCCAGCGATGTTGCTGTTCTTACCTCCCACGAGGAAGGTTTGCCCAAGAGCATTATCGAGGCGATGGCGGCCGGATTACCGTGTGTGGTGACAGGGGTCGGCGGAACGCCGGAAGCTGTCATCGATGGTGTAACTGGCAAAGTTGTCGCGGTTCACGATACAGCCGCGCTCGCGGAGGCCCTCGTCGAACTGGCGAACGATCCGGAACTGCGGGCACAATTTGGACGGGCCGCGAAGGCACGTGTGGACCAGCTATTTCGAGTTGAAACCTGTGTCGCCGAATATGAGCGGATTTACGAAACTTTGATTGAGCGTTCCGGTGAGGCCTCTCGCGCCAGCATGCCAATGCGCTAACTTCGCCGGAATTTCTCCGCGATATAAGCCGCCAGCTGGTCGAGACAGGCCTCGATGTCTTGTGCGGCCGTGTCGACGATAAGGTCGGGCTTATCGGGTGCTTCGTAGGGGGCGGAAATACCGGTGAATTCGGAGATTTCGCCGCTGCGCGCGCGTTTGTAGAGCCCCTTGGGGTCGCGCGCCTCGCAGGTTTCCAGATCGGCCTCGATATAGATCTCGTGGAAACTGTCGCCGGCGGCGGCGCGGGCGCGCTCGCGGTCGGCGCGGTAGGGCGAGATAAACGCGGTGATGACGATGACGCCCGCATCGGCTAGCAGGGCGGCGACTTCGCCGACGCGGCGAATATTTTCCGCCCGGTCTTCCGGCGAGAAACCCAGATTGGCGTTCAGCCCGCCGCGCACATTGTCGCCGTCCAGCACATAGACCTGATAGCCTTGGTCGAACAAGCGTTGCTCGAGCGCCATCGCCAGGGTCGATTTACCCGACCCCGACAGGCCGGTGAACCACAGAACGCCGGGATTATGCAGGTTGCGTTCGATGCGTTGCGCCGTCGTCACCCGGTGGGCCTCGGCGGTGACGTTGGTGGCGCGCACCGTGACCATATCGCGCTGGTCGGGGTAATCGTCCATCGAGGCGATGCCGCCGCCCAGGGTCTCGTGGCGGTCGGTGAAGACGACGCGGCCGGTGCGCGGCAAATCCTGGTGCGAGTCGATGGCGACAAGTTGGGCGGTGCGCACAACGATGTCGGCGATCTCGTCGCGCGCGACACTGTCGGCGGTGCGGTCGGTCAGCGCATCGACATCAATGACCCGTTCGATCTGTTCGACCGTCGCGCGCACCGATGCCGGGCCGATTTTCAGGGTCACCATATCGCCGATGGCGAGCTTGCGGTCGGCCAGCCAAAACAGGCGCACATGAAAGACGTCGGTTTCGATCGGGGCGTCGTCCACATGGCTGATCACCTCGCCGCGTTCGGCGAAGATTTGTTCGGTTAGGGTGAAGCCGATGGACGCGCCGGCGCTCGCTTGGGTTACCGGTGCGGGTGCGTTCCAGGCCTCGATGGAGGCGACATGGGCGGTGCGGTTGGACGGCGAGAATAGAAGCTCGTCGCCGACTTTGAACCCACCGCTTTCGACCCGCCCGGCGAAAATCCGCCGGTCGTCGAATTTATAAACGTCCTGTAACGGCAGGCGCAGCGGCGCGTCCTCGTTGCCGACCGGCGGGGCAAAGCCTGCCAAGGCGCCCAGCACCGTGGGGCCGCTATGCCAGCTCAAATTTTCAGATGGCGCGGCGATATTATCGCCGTCGCGCGCCGAGATGGGGATGACACAAGTCGGCGTAACGCCGAGACCCTCGAGATAGCTGCGATATTCCTGTTCGATGGCGCGGAATTTTTCCTGGTCGTAGTCGATTAGGTCCATCTTGTTCACCACCACCGCGACCTGGCGAACGCCAAGTAGCTGCAGCAAATAGCCATGGTGGCGCGACTGGCTGCGCACGCCCTGGTCGGCGTCGATCAGCAACAAGGCGGCATCGGCGTTGGACGCGCCGGTCACCATATTGCGGATAAATTCACGATGGCCCGGCGCGTCGATCAGCACATATTCACGATCGCCATGGTTAAACCAGATTTGCGAGGTATCGATGGTGACGCCCTGGTCGCGCTCGGCCTTGAGGCTATCCATCAAAAAAGCCCATTCGAACGGCATGCCGCGACGGCGGCACATCTCCTCGATGGCTTCGAATTTGCCGTCCGGCAGCATGCCGGTGTCGTGGAAAAGGCGTCCCACTAGCGTCGATTTGCCATGGTCCACATGGCCGACGATGACGACGCGCAACTGCTCTTTTGCCGCCGTACTCACTACATGTAACCCGATGTGCGCAGGCGTTCGAACGAATCTTCCGACTCGCTGTCCATCAGGCGCCCCGCTCGTTCCGGGGTCCGGGTGGACTCCAACTCGGTAATGATGGCCTCGATTGTCGCCGCGTCGCTATCCACCGGCGCGGTGATATTTTTCTCGCCCAGTGAGCGGTAGCGTTTGCCGTCGTGCGCGAAATAAAGCGGATTGACCGGAATGCCCTCGCGCTCGGTGTAGCGCCACACATCGACCTCGGTCCAATGCAACAGCGGGTGAATACGCAGATGGGTGTCCGGCGGCGGCTGGGTCATAAACTGATCCCAAAATTCCGGCGGTTGGTCGCGGAACTCCCAGTTGCCTTCTAGGCTGCGCGGGCTGAATACCCGCTCCTTGGCGCGCGTCGCCTCTTCGTCGCGGCGAATACCGACGATGATCCCGGCATATTTGCCCTGTTCCAACAATTGCCGCAGGCCGGCGCTCTTGCGTGCCGCCGAGCGCGTCATCGGCGGCAGGTCCGGGTCCATTTCGGACTCCGGCGGGCAGTCGATCACCTTAAGGTCGAGGCCCCATTCCGGCACATATTTGTCCCGGTATGCATAGACCTCGTCGAGTTCCATGCCGGTATCCAATTGGACGGCCGGGAAGGGGACCCGGCCGAAAAACGCCTTGCGCGCCAGCCAGGTAACGACGTTGGAATCCTTACCGATCGACCATAGCATCGCCAATGGCTGGGCCTGTCTATTGGCCTCGCGCAGAATGTAGATGCTATGGGATTCCAGACGGTCGAGACGATTCATGGCACAGGCTAGATATTTAAGATCGAGGGGCAGAGGCACACTATGTGCCCTACCGGGGATGAAATATTTCTTTACGCCCGACTCGTCGATGGCGGCGCAGAATTTTATGGCGTATACGCGTTTAAGCGGTTTTCTTGCAACCCTTCCTCGTTTAAGAGCCGCAATAGCGGTAAATAATCTAAGTTTGCTGCAGGCTTGTATAGGAACCAGTTGAGATGGTGATGCGCGGTGCAGGGACAGTAATTGTCGTCGGTCTGGGATATGTGGGTCTGCCTCTGGCGATGGCGCTGGCCAAGCATGGCCCGGTCCTGGGGTTCGATATCAGCGCCGAGCGCATCGCCGAACTCAAACGCGGCCACGATAGGACATCGGAGATTACACCGGACGAATTAGCGTCGAGCAGTTTGGTGCTCACCGATGATGCCGGCGAGATCGATGGCGGCAATGTCCTGATTGTCACCGTGCCGACCCCGGTCGGCCCCGACAATAAACCCGACTTGTCAGCGGTAATTGCCGCCAGCGAAACGGTCGGCCGCGTGCTAAAGCCGGGCGCCATCGTGGTCTACGAATCCACGGTCTATCCCGGCGTCACCGAAGATATTTGTGGTCCTGTCCTGGAACGCGCGTCGGGACTAAAATGCGGTGAGGATTTCTTTCTCGGCTATTCGCCGGAGCGCATTAATCCCGGTGACCGTGAGCACACGGTCGATCGCATCACCAAGATTGTGGCCGGGCAAACGCCGGAAGTTTTAGAGCGTCTTGTGGCGGTCTATGGCGCCATCAATGGCGGCGATATTCATCGCGCCCAGGATATACGCACGGCCGAAGCCGCCAAGGTCATCGAAAACGCGCAGCGTGATATCAACATCGCCTTCGTCAATGAGGTCGCGATGATCCTCGGCAGCATGGGGCTCAACGCCAACGACGTCCTCGATGCGGCCAATACGAAGTGGAATTTTCTGCCCTTCCGTCCCGGTCTTGTGGGCGGTCATTGCATCGGTGTCGATCCCTATTATCTGGCC
>JABDJY010000068.1 GCA_013003285.1 Alphaproteobacteria bacterium
CGTCATCCTGCTGTTCGCCAATCCAATTGAACCGGTTCACGAACTTCATATAGGAGCCCCGATTACTCCAAAGGCGCCATTTCAGCTTTTCCACCGGGCCGAAAGTGCTCCAATTGGAACTCACATCGATGACGATGCATTTCTCCTTGCCCGGTGCCGAGCGCAAGCCGCGACCCACCGACTGGCCCCAGAGAACCTTCGACAAGGTCGGCCGGAGATGGACAATGATATTGCATTGAGGGTTATCCCAGCCCTCGGCGAGCACACCTACGGACACCATGGCCTCGATCTCACCCTTTTCGTGGCGGGCAAGGAGTTTCATGCGCTCCTTGATCGGTGTCTTAGCGGTAACCATGGCGGCTTCGATGCCGAGTTGCCGAATTCTGCCCAGCGTTGCTTCCGCAACGCTGACATCGGCGCAGAACCACGCCGAGATAGGTTTCGCAGAAAGCTTGAGGCGCTCATCGCTATAGCTCCACACGGCGTAGTCGATCATCGATGACTTGATGATCGCGGGGGCCAGTTTCGAGACCGGAAAATCGCCCGAACTGATATCGATGCCGTTGAGGTCCAGGTCATGAACAAAATGAGGCCGATAGACCGGTCGCACCAAAACCCCTTCTTCGATCAGGTCCTCAATATTCGCGCAATCGATGATCGCATCGAAGGCAAGATTGAGCTGGTCACGCTGATCGGCGGTGCGGCGCTCGGGCGAAGCCGTCAGCCCAATAAACTGTGCCCCCATTTTGCCGCGCGCACTGAAATCGTCGATGATCCATTTGTAGCCACGCCGGTTAGGTGATACGCGGTGCGCTTCGTCGACAATGATCAAGTCGGCCTTGCCCACCGCATCGGTCAACGTCGCCTTCGCTCGCATATTGGTCGACAGCAGAATGTCATAATCCTCGAACGCCGGCCCGGTATCAGAAACCGACAACTTTCGGACATTGTGGCTCTCGGCCAGGGCCTTTTCGAGCTGTTCCAACAACACGAGCCGGTGGCAAAGGACGATAATTTTCTTGCCCTTGTAGAAGCGTTCGACGATTTCGCTTGCGAGTACGGTCTTCCCTGCGCCAGTTGGCGCTTTTAAGATAAATCGGTGGTGTTGGCTAATGATCGACGGGAAGCTATCGATAATTTTTTGTTGCCAGTTTCTAAGATGCATTAAACGCCTACATCAATAAATGGGTTGCCGGGCACCCGGCCAGACAATGTCAGAGCAAATCGGCTTAAATCCTTATTTCCGTTTCCGGCTATAGCAGAAGTCTTCTTAAAATTTCTATGAAGGGGTTTCCTCGGCCCATTCACCTAAAGTCCGCTTATGACCCAAAGCGGACATTAGCTCGCTTA
>JABDJY010000160.1 GCA_013003285.1 Alphaproteobacteria bacterium
CATCGTCCTTGTCATGGGGTGCGACCCCGTCCTCGAGTTCGACACACACGATATCGGCGCCCGATTTCAGCGCTTTGGTGAAATATTCCGGGCGGTTGCCGGGCGTAAAAATGAAGCTGCGCCGCGACTGAATGCTCGTTGCCGTCATGCCGATCCTCCTGAACAAACGTTTGAACGGACACTTTATAACCAACCTCCGCCGAAAGGGGGACATGCAGGGCGCTTTTCATTGTTCCCCTGTTGTGGTCGGATAGCGAAAATATTGATTGGGAGGAAAAATCAATGATGAAACAACTTCTCGGCGCGACGGCGGTTCTGGCTTTGATGTCGTCGCCGGCCTTCGCTGAATCCATCAAAATCGGCTTTATCACCACATTGACCACAGGCGCCGCCATTATCGGCGTCGACCAAAAGAAAGCAGTTGAGCTTGCGGTCGAACATATGGGCGGCAAGATGGGTGCGCTCGACGTCGAAATCGTTTTCGAAGACGATGAGTTCAACCCGCAGAAGGGCAAGCAGAAAACCGAAAAGCTGGTCAAGGCGGACGATGTGGATATCGTCGCCGGATATATTTGGTCGCATGTGCTGCTGGCCTCGGCGCCGGTGGTGCTGAATGCCAATAAGATTCTGATCAGCGCCAATGCCGGTCCATCGCCGCTGGCCGGTAAGAACTGCAACGCCAATTTCTTCAACGTCTCCTGGCAGAACGACCAGACGCCCATGGCGCTGGGCGCCGTGCTCAACCAGCGCGACGTCAAATCGCTGTACGTGATCGCACCCAACTATGCCGCCGGCAAGGATATGGTCGCCGGTGTGGAACGCACCTTCGAGGGCAAGGTCGTCGGCAAGGACATGACCACCTGGCCGACCCAGATCGACTGGTCGGCGGAGTTCACTAAGGTAAAGGCTGCCAAGCCGGATGCGGTATTTACCTTCTATCCGGGCAAGCACGGTCCGGCGTTCCTGAAGCAATACGCCCAGGCGGGCCTCTCAGATGTGCCGCTCTATTCGGTCTATACGCTGGACTCGCTCAGTCTGCCGCGTTTGCAGCAGGCAAATATGACCGGCGTTCTGGGCACCACCATGACCCAGTTCTGGTCGCCCGACATCAAGAACCCGCAGAACGAAAAGTTCGTCGCGGACTTTAAAGCCAAGCATGGCAGCTATCCGTCCTTCTACGCGGCGCAGGCCTATGACTCGATCTTCCTGATCAAGTCGGCCGTCGAAGCCACGGGCGGCAAGGTGGGCGACACCGACGCCATGCGCGCGGCGCTCGAGAAAGCCGATTTCCCATCGGTGCGGGGCAACATCACCTTCGGCAACAACCACTTCCCGATTCAGAATTTCTACAGCCGCGAAGTGGTCGCCGATGCCGATGGAAATTGGACCACCAAGATCACCGGCGTGGCGCTGGAAAATCACCAGGACGTTTACGCCAAGGATTGCAAACTGTAATCGTTACAATTGCTTCTGGTCAGGGACGGGGGCTGTAAGGCCCCCGTCTTTGCATCCAGCGGTCTGTAATCCGACCCGGACCCGACGATGGAAATTGGTTTTATTGCTGAACAGATTCTCAACGGCTTTCAGTTGGGAATATTGCTGTTCCTGCTGGCCGCCGGGCTGACCTTGGTTTTCGGGATCATGGATTTGGTCAATCTGGCCCATGGCTCGCTCTATATGGTCGGGGCGTTCTTCGCTGCGACGCTGACCCTGTGGACCGATTCTTTCATCATCGGACTATTGCTGGCGCTGCCGCTAACGATGGTCTTCGGCATGGTCCTCGAATTTGTCGCCCTGCGGACGCTCTATGCGCGCGGCCATATGGACCAGGTGCTGGCGACCTTCGGGCTGATCCTGTTTTTGAATGAGTTGGTGCGCATTATCTGGGGGCCCGCCGGGCTGGCGATCCCGCTGCCGGTTTTCCTCGACGGCAGCCTTTCACTGCCGCTGGGCATCGTCTATCCGACCTACCGGATGTTCATCATCCTGGTCGGTATCGCCGTCGCCATTGGGCTCTACTGGCTGGTGGCCAAGACACGGCTCGGCATGCTGATCCGCGCTGGCGCGTCGAACCGCACCATGGTCGCTGCGCTGGGGGTCAACATTCGTCTGCTCTTCACCCTGGTGTTCGGCCTCGGCGCCATGCTGGCCGGGCTGGGCGGCATGTTGATCGCGCCGATCAATCAGGCCCAGATCGGCATGGGCGAAGACATCTTGATTCTGGCCTTCGTGGTGATCGTCATTGGCGGTATCGGCTCGATCCGCGGCGCCTTCATCGCCGCCATTCTCGCCGGGGTGATCGACACTATGGGGCGGGCCTTTCTCGACGTATTGCTGCTGACATTTTTGCAGGAGAACGCCGCCGAGACCGCCGGACCGGCCCTGTCGTCCATGCTGATCTACATTCTGATGGCCGCGATCCTGTTCTTCCGCCCGCAAGGCCTATTCCCGCCGCGGGGCGGGTGACGCGATGCTAAAGGCGCTCTTCGGCAGGCCGACATCGGCGACCACCACCCTTCTGCTGGTGGTGTTTGCCGCCACACCGTTTGTCGCGCCGGCGGTCGGCGAGGCCTTCTATGTCGATGTGTTCGCCCGCATCATGATCTGGTCAATCGCCGCCGTCGGCCTCAACCTTATTCTCGGCTATGGCGGCATGGTGAGTTTCGGCCATGCCGCCTATATCGGCATCGGCGGCTATACGGTGGCCATTTTCGGCTTCCATGAAATCAACAATGGCTTCATCCAGTGGCCCGTCGCGCTGGCGATCAGCGGGCTGGCGGCGCTGGTGTTCGGCGCCATTTCGCTGCGCACCCGCGGCGTCTACTTCATCATGATCACCC
>JABDJY010000214.1 GCA_013003285.1 Alphaproteobacteria bacterium
GGCCAGAACATCCGCGACCTCGATGTGGCGGCCTTCGGCGACCGACCTGATACCGGCCTTGACCACGGCAAGCGATTCCGTTGCGCCCTCGCCGCCAACTTCCGGCACGCCACCGTTCTGCACGGCATCGGCCCACTCGACGAGTTCCTCGACCAGCGTGTCGTTCTTGTCGACCGCCACCGGCTGCTGGCCGGTTTCACCCTGATGCAGGCAGCGCAACCCGTCGAACAGATTATAGTAGGCGCTCATCTTCTTGCCGTAGATGTTCATCAGGTAATATTCCGACGCCGAAGCGTAGCTCGTCGACAGCGACGAGACGGCGCCGCTTTCGTGCGTCATCAGCAGCGTGCCGACATCGGGATTGTCGCCCGGCAGCACCAGTTGCGAGGCCATGCCCGATACCGACTTCACCGGGCCGAGCAGCATCATCAGCACGTCGACATAGTGCAGGCCGATCTGCAGCATGACGCCGCCGGGCATGCCTTCGGCCGTATAACGCCAGTGGCCGGGCTCGAACTGGCCGGCGCGGTCGCGGCTGATATTAGCTTCGGCCTGAACCAGGGTGCCGAATTCGCCGGCATCGATTCGTTCCTTGATCCAGCGGAAATGACCTTCCCGGCGGCGCTGATAACCGACCCCGAGAACGACACCGGAATCGGCGCAGACTTTGGTAATAGCTTTCGCCTCGCCGATCGTGTTGGCGATGGGCTTGTCGAGGAACACATGCTTGCCGGCCTGCGCCGCCGCGCTCGTGGTTTCCAGATGGACGTGGTTCGGCGTCGTATTGATGATCCCGTCGATTGCGTCGTCGGCGAGAATATCGTCTAGGCTGTCGGCGCTGTCGCAGCCATATTTAGCGGCGAAGGCTTGGCGCTTATCCGCCGAGCGGGTGAAGCAGGTGGCGATTTCCACACGGCCGTTGGTGCGTTGCGCCGCGTCGGCCAGCACGTCCGACCACCAGCCGATACCAAGCGAGGCAACCCGAAAGGGTATTGTAGTCATGGGGTAAGTTCCTTTTTATGGAGATTTGTAGCGCGTTTGCTTTGCCATGCGGAGCGCAGCGACCAGGCGATTGATAACGCCGACAGGAAAAGAAAGCCGAGGCTAATCGGCGAGGTAAAGAATATTGCGATGTCGCCTTGGGAGGAGGTCAAGGCGACGCGTAAATTTTCCTCCAACTGGCCGCCGAGCACCAGCGCCAGCAACAGGGGAACCACCGGCATATCGAGCCAGCGCATACCCAGGCCGATCAGACCGAAGAACAGCATCACATAGACATCGAAGAAATTGTTGCGCAGGGCGAAGCTGCCGATCACGCAAAGTACGGCGACCGTCGGCATCAGGAGCGCGCGCGGCGTTGCCAGCACCTTGACCAACAGGCGCAATGCCGCCAGCGCGATGATGAAGTTGAAGATGTTGGCCCAGAAGAACGAGAAGATCAGCCCATAGGCGAAGTCGCCGCGCTCGAGGAACATCAAGGGACCGGGCGCCAAGCCATGGACGATCAACGCGCCGATCAGGATGGCGGTCACCGGATCGCCGGGAATGCCCAGGGTCATCATGGGGATCAACGCGCCGCCGGTCACCGCATTGTTGGCCGATTCAGGCGCCGCCACCCCTTCGACGGCCCCGTTGCCGAAGGTCTCGGGCTTTTTCGAAGCCCGGCGGGTGTAATCGTAACTGATGAAGGCGGCGATCGGTCCACCCGCCCCGGGCAGGATGCCGAGGAACGAGCCGGTCAGGGAGCCGATGGTTACCGGCAAGCGGATGGCTTTGAGGTCGGGCAGACGGGGGACCACCGAGGCCAGCTTGGTTTGGATTTGCTTGGCGCCGCCGGTCATGTCGGTGAGGTTGCTGACCAGTTGAGGAATCGCGAACAGGCCGATCATGGCGGTGAGAAAATGTACGCCGGCCATCAGATTGACCTGACCGAAGGTGAACCGCTGGGTCCCCATGACCGGATCTTGGCCAATGGTGACAATGGCCAGGCCGATAGCGCCGGACAGCAATCCCTTGACCAGGGATTTTGCCGCGAAGCTGCAGATGATGGTGATACCGAAAAACAGCACGGCAAACATATCTTCGGTGCGAAATTCCAGGGCCACATTCGCGAGTAGGGGGGCGACGAAGAACAAGAACAGAAAACTCGTCATGCCGCCGATGAAACTGGCGGTGATGGCAATACCCAGCGCGCGTCCGGCCTCGCCGCGAGCGGCCATGGGGTAGCCGTCGATCGCCGTGGCCGACGCTGACGGCGTACCGGGAATGTTGAGCAGGACGGCGGAGAAACTCCCGCCGGTCATGCCGCCAATATAAAGGCCGAGCAGGAGCGCGATGGATATATCGGCGGGCAGGACGAAGGTGACCGGCAACAGCACTATGATCCCGGTGCTGATGGTCATACCGGGGATCATGCCGACGACGAGGCCGATGACGACACCAATGCAGGTCGAGAGTAGAACCAGCAATCCGGTCGCCTGTGTGAGGCCAATGAGAACGTCCGGGCTCATGGGATAATAGTCGCCAGTAGATCGGGCAGGACGCCGCGCGGCAGAAAGACGTCGAAGCCGTGGCGGAACAGCACATAAAGGGCGACCGATATGCCGATCGATCCGATGGCGACCCAAAGCCAACGCTTCTCGCCAAACAGGACCATCAAGGCGGCGAAGAACGGTATGGTCGCCAACAGAAAACCGAGGCCCGGCAGGACCAACAAATAAGCCAGAAAGGCCCCCAACGCCCAAACCGCGCGCCAGCGTTCAGTAGCCTCGGTTGCCCCGTCCGGTGTTGCTTCCGGCGACCCGTCATCTGGTGTCTTTGCCCAAATACCCTGCGCCAAAAGGCCGAGCGATAGGGCCAGCAAGATCGCCGTATTGATCCACGGGAAGAAAGGCGGGCCGGGCGTATCCGGCAGGCTTCGGATGGGCAATTGGGTGGTGAGCGCGCCATAGACCAATGCAAAGGCGAGCAGCACCAATGCAGCGATGATGTTCCTGCGTCGCATGCCGTGTTGGTTCAAAATACTGACTTTCGGTTCAAGCGGTTACCCGCATCCCGAGATCGAAAAAGGGCCGCCCCGCTGTGGGACGGCCCTTTGTCGCGTTACTTACTTGCTTTTGCTTTGCAGCAGTCCGGCGCTGGCGAAGATTGTCTTCACCTTGGCGTCTTCCGCGGCCAATAGGTCGGTGAACTCTTTATGGCCCAGGGGGGCAACTTTGAAACCCTTGTTCTTGGCCAGTTCGAGGAAGGCCGCCGAATTGGCGGCTTTTGCCATGGCGTCGGCGAGGATAGTTTTAACCTCGTCTGGCGTTCCCGGCGGCACCGAGAGGCCCCGGAACAGATCGAGCGAGGCATTAAAGCCCAGTTCCTTGGCCGTCGGCACATCCGGGAAAACGTCGTTACGAGAATCCGACGGCATGGCCAGGATACGCAGCTTGCCGGCATTGGTTAGATTAACCGCACCGGTTAGCGGCGCGATCATCGCATCGGCCTCGCCGTTCAGGACCGATTTGTTGCGACCCTTAATGCCCTTAGGCAAGTGGATGACCTGACATCCGGCGGCATCCATCAGCGCGATCGCCGCGGTGTGGGTGGCGCTGCCGGTGCCCGAGTTGCGATCTTCAGGGTGCCGGGGGCCGCCTTACAGTCGGCGACGAACTCGGCGAAGGTTTTCCACTTGGAATCGCCTTTGACCGCGAAGGGCTGCGGCTGGAATTCGACCCGGCCCACATGGTCCATGGCGTCATACCCGAAGTCGGTGTTGCCCAGATTGGTCGTGGTCAGCACCGAGGTTGAGTTCCACGCCACCGTATAGCCGTCGGGCTTGGCGTTTTTTATATGGGTGTAAGTCACCGCGCCGCCGCCACCGGGGCGGTTAACCGGGGTTACGGCGACGCCCAAGACCTTGGCCATCTCCGTGGCCAGCAGACGGCCTTCGATGTCGGCGCCGCCGCCGGCGCCGAAGGGGATGACAAATTCGATGGGTTTGTCGGGGAATGCCAATGCCGGTGTCGCCGCGGCGGCAACCCCCAGCGCAACAGCGCCGACAAATGTATGACGTAGAATGCTCATGAAAATTTTCTCCCTAATGACGATCCCTTGGGACCTTCTACCGTGATTTATAGCGATGCGCCGACGGCTTCGACGGCCGCCGTGGCAATGTCTTGATCCTGCTGCCAATCGCCACCGCTGACGCCGATGCCGCCGAGGCATTCGCCATCGACGATGATCGGAAATCCGCCTTCCATGGCGGTCCAGCGTTCGGCGCCGGCTGCTAGAGACAAGCCGATGGCGTGCAGCGTATCGAGATCCTGTCCCTGGGCGCCCTTGGTCGTTGTCGGCCGCTTGTTCGATGACGCGGTGACGGCCTTCGTGGTCGACGAATGGACCGTGTGGAACCGTCCACCGTCCATGCGTTCGAGGACCAGCATATGGCCCCCGCCATCGACGATGGCGACGGTCACCAGAATGCCGATTTCCTCGGCCTTTGCAATGGCCGCAGCAAGCATGAGTTTTGCGCCAGCGGTTGTGAGGCGCTGGGTCGATGCAAATGACATTTGTACGTACTCTCCCTAAAATTGTCCGTTATTTTTCTTATTATGGTCGTGGCGGATAATGGTTGCTGACCCGCCTAAAGTCCAGGCAAAGGGCCTGATTCCTTAGTATTATCCGCAAATCGCGACCGGACATTCGGCGCTGCCGGTGGCGCCACGATATCGTGTCGGATCGCGGCCGAAAACGGTTTTGGATCAGCGCGATTCTAGGTGTTAGAAATTCTTCCATGACTGGTCGTATGGGGAATCTCATTTATCGTCTGGGGTCGTTGATTGCCGTGCTCGCCATCGTGGCCGCGGTGATCTGGAATATCTCGGCCTTCACTCAGCGGCAACAGGTTAGGGCGAATTTTGACGCCCAGTTCAAAAACAATCTACCTTCTTTGTTCAGGGAAGAAGTACTGGGCAACCGGCGGGTCACGGGCGACTTCCCCGTGGCGTTGGCGCAAGAACTCGAACGCTCGCGGGCTGCAACTGAAAATCTCAAACAATCGATGACTTTCGGTGGCGCTTTGATCATCTTCGGCTTGATCGCGTATGCTCTGGGCTGGGCGGCGCGATCCGTCAGCCGTAAGCCGGAGTAGACCCGGTACGCGAGACCGGGAGTGATCGAAGAATGAGCCAGAAAATTGCCGTGCTGGGCACCGGCGCGAACGGCGCGTCCATCGCCGCCGATCTGACCAATGCCGGCCTTGACGTGGTGCTGATTGAGCAATGGCCAGCCCATGTGGAGGCTATGCGCGAAAACGGCGTGCGCATCGAAATGCCCGACGAGACGGTGGTGACGCCGGTTCGCGCCTATCATTTGTGCGAGGTATGCACTTTCGACGAGCCGTTCGATGTGGTGCTACTGCTCATGAAGGCCTACGACACGCCCTGGGCGTGCAAGCTGATCGAGCCTATTCTCGCTCCTGACGGGTTAGTCGTCGGGGTGCAGAACGGCATGAGCGTCGACGCCATCGCCGAGGCCGTGGGGCCGGAACGCACCATGGGTTGCGTCATCGAAATTTCCTCACAGATGTTCGAGCCGGGGATCATCCAACGGCAATCACCCCATGATCGGTCCTGGTTCGCCGTTGGCGCCATCCACGAAGCCGCCAAGGGCCGGGAAGGCGAAATCCAGGAGATATTATCCCACTCTGGCACCACGGTTATTGCGTCGGACATACGGTCGGCAAAATGGATGAAGCTGATCAGCAATTGCACCACCTTGGCGACCACGGCGATCTTTGGTGTCCCCATCGCCGAGGCGGCCAATAATCCGGGTATGCGGGAGATGATGGTTCGCTCCGGCACCGAGGCCCTAAAAGCCGGGCAAGACTTGGACTACCGCATCGAGCCCATATTCGGGCTCACCGAAGACGATGTGCTGCAGACCAACCAATTGGTGGAGCTGCTGCTCGACAAGCTGACCAGCACCTACATCATGGACAACACCATCACGACAGTGCTGCAAGACCATATGAAGAACCGCAAGAGCGAGGTCGGTGACGTCAACGGCTGGGTGGTCGCGGAGCAGGAAAAGCTCGGCAAGAAAGCGCCGGTGAACGCCGCCATCGTGGAAATCTCCGCCCGCATCAAGCGCGGTGAAGTGGAGCCTGGGCCGGAGAATTTGGAGCTGTTGAAGGAGCTGGTGGCGGAGTAGGGCGCTCCCTTCAATTTTTAGAGCGCGGCGTTGCAGGGTTGTCCGTCGGCTTTGAGCGCCGCCGGCACCAGCTCGTCGCGCAGTAGGGCGGTGAGCGCCCCGCGATAATTGTCGATCCGCGTATGGGTCGTGCTGTCCGACGTGATCACCACCGTCATGGCGAGGCTCGGCGCGATATGGACGAACTGGCCGCCGAAGCCGCGCGCGTAATACACTGCCTGACCGCAGATGCGCGTAATGAACCAACCATAGCCGTAATCATCGCCGGAGAAAGGCGAGCGGGTGCGCGGGCTCCAGGACGCGCGAACCCAGCTTTCGTCTATGATCCGTTGGCCGCGATAAACGCCGCCGTTGCGGTACAACTCGCCGAAGCGGAACAGGTCGCGCGCCGACAGCGCCATATTGTTGCCGCCGAGATAGATGCCTTGCGGATCGCGCTGCCAAGGCGGAATGTCGATGTCGAGTGGCGCGCCAAGCCAAGCACGCGCGAGGGTGTGGGTGCTGCGGCCGGTGGCTCGGCTGAGGATCGCCGACAACAGGTGGCTGTTGCCCGTCGAATAGAGCATGCGCCCGCCGGGTTCGTCGGCGAACGGACGCGACAGGGCGTGTCGCACCCAATGGTCGCTCGCCACCCACCGGCCATAGTTGCGGCCCGAGGTGCGTTCCAGGCCGGCGCGCATCGATAACAGATGGCCGATTGTTATTCGATTGAGCCGCGCGTCGGCTTGCGCCGGCATATGCTCAGACAGCAGCGGCGCGATCGGCTGGTCGGGTCCGGTTAGCTCGCCTCGCGTAATGGCGATGCCGACCAATGCGGAGATCAGCGACTTCGAGACCGACTTGACGTTGACCGGCGCGTCGAGGCCAGGTCCCCGGAACGCCCGCTCGATGATAGCCTCGCCGTTGCGCGCGACGATCAACGCGTGCAGACGGGGCAGTTTCTCCGCCTGCTCCACAGCACTTGCGAGCAACGCAGCGTCGAGGAGTCGTTCGGCGAGCGCTGGACGGCGGGCATCGGCGGCAATTAAAACGCTGGCTATGGTTAGCACGCACAGCGCCGTTCGTCCGCCGACAAGTACCAAGCGATTGAAAGTTCCAAAGGTCATGCCGGAAACACTAGCGACGCCGTCGGTCGGGCGATATCGGAATGTCGTGCTGCTCACGATGATTTTAGACGCCGTCCTTCATATCATCTCGAAGTAGCGCGCCAACTCCCAGTCCGTGACGTGCTTGCGGAACTCGCGCACTTCCCAATCGCGCGACGCCGCAAAATGGTCGACGAAGGTGTCGCCCAACCAATCACGGGGAATCGAAGATTGGCTGAATGAATCAGCGGCAGCGGCGAGGGTGCGGGGCAGGGTTAGTTCAGCCGGCCACTCAGCCTCGCGGGCGTTGCCGGTGACCGGTGCGGTCGGTGCGATTTCCTGTTCGATCCCGTAAAGCCCGGAAGCGACGGCGCCCGCCAAGGCCAAATAGGGATTGGCGTCGGAGCCCGGCACCCGATATTCGACCCGCAAGCTTTCCGCCGCACCGGGAACGACCCGCAGCGCGCAGGTGCGATTATCGATACCCCAGCTTGCTTCGGTGGGCGCCCATTGGTCGGGCACCAACCGGCTGTAGGAATTGACCGTTGGCGCGGCGAGGACGGTCATTTCGGGCATGAGCCTCTGCTGCCCGCCGATGAAGTGGCGCATAACCTCGCTCATACCGCCGTCGGCGCTGGGATCGTGAAAGGCGTAGAGCCCATTGCTTTTGCGCGTGAGCGACAGATGGATATGGCCCGACTGACCGGCCTGTTGTTCCGACCATTTAGCCATGAAGGTCGCCATGAGGCCGTGCCGTTGGGCGAGTATTTTGATCATGGTCTTGAACAGCGCCGCCCGGTCGGCGGCTGCCAACCCATCGGTTGCCATGATCGCGCCTTCAACGACCCCAGGGCCCATCTCCTCGTGCAGGCCCTCCAGGGGAATATCCATGCCTGAGCAGGTGTCGAGGATGTCTTTGTAAAACGCGTCCAGGGCGCCGGTACGTAACATGGAATAACCGGTGCTGCCTGGCGTGACCGGGCGCAGATCGCGATAGTTTTTATCGCGGATAGAGTGCGGCGTTTCGGCGAAGACAAAGAACTCGTACTCGAAACCCGCATTGACCCGGTAACCCATCTCGTCGGCCCGGGCGAGGACGCGGCGCAAAACGCCGCGCGGGCAGACCGCCTCGGCCGCGCCGGTGAACTCGGCCAGAAACAGCCAGCGATCGCCTTCGAAGGGGATCTGCCGGCCGGTGTCGGGCACGATGCGTACAGTCGCGTCGGGCCAGCCGCTATCCCAACCGGTCAGTGCGGTATTGTCGTAAAGCTCGTCGTTGGAATCCCAGCCCAGCACCACATCGCAAAAGCCGAAGCCCTCGCTCAACGCGCTCGAAAACTTATCGCGATGCATGAACTTGCCGCGCAGCAGGCCGTCAATGTCGAATAGGCCGACTTTGACATGCTCGTTAGCGCCGGCGCGGACCCGTGATTCTGCGTCTGCCGCGTTTATGACGGGTTTCGCCGTCATTTTATTTTGCTCCTAGGGCCCAGATTTAGCCGATTTTTAGGGGTGTTAGCCTAGTGTGGCAACGCTCGCCGAGTTGGGATTCCCAAAATCGGTGAAAAATGGCACATTAGGGCCGATCAGGTTCGAGAACGCGTGGAGCAGAATAATGTCCATAGAAGCTATTGTCATTCTGGCGGTTATCGCCCTCGTTATCGTCGTCGGCACCTATTCGGCGCTGAAGACGAAGGATAGCTGGGACAAGGCGCCGGCTG
>JABDJY010000230.1 GCA_013003285.1 Alphaproteobacteria bacterium
GCCCCATACCCTGGCCCGCGCCGAAAAACACATGATCGCCGCGGCAAACCCCGACGCTGTCGACGCCGGACTAAAGATGCTGCGCGCCGGCGGTAGCGCGGCCGACGCGGCGGTCGCCGTGCAATTGGTGCTGAACCTGGTCGAACCGCAAAGCTCGGGCATCGGCGGCGGTGCATTTCTGTTGCACCATGACGGCGCCAGCAACGAAGTGATCGCCTATGATGGCCGGGAGACCGCACCGGCAGCGGCGACCGAAGAGCTGTTTCTCAGGATCGATAAAACGCCGATGAAGTTTTTCGATGCGGTCGTCGGCGGTCGCTCGGTCGGCACGCCAGGCACGGTGGCATTACTGGCGGCGGTCCACGAAAGCCATGGCCGCCTGCCGTGGAAAGATCTGTTTGCCCCGGCAATCGCGCTGGCCGAGAACGGGTTCACCGTCAATCAACGTCTTGAGGGGTCGCTGCAAGGCCGGCGCGGCGATCGTCTGCGCACCCACGGTCCCGCGGCCAATTATTTCTTCCCCGGCGGTCAGCCCTTGAAGGCCGGTGACGTGGTCACCAACAAGCCCTTCGCCGAAACTTTACGCGCCATCGCCGAGCAGGGGCCGAGCGTTTTTTACAGCGGCGCCATCGCCCGCGACATCGTCGCCACGGTTCGCGGCGCCGCCGGCAATCCCGGCGTCCTGGCCGAGGGCGATCTGGCGGCCTATCGGGTCATCAAACGCGCCCCGATTTGCCACACTTATCGTGGCCATCGGGTCTGCGGCATGGGGCCGCCCAGTTCCGGCGCGCTGACGGTGGGGCAAATTCTCGGTATTCTGGAGCATTTCGATTTACCCGCTTTCGGCCCCAAGAGCCCCGATAGCCGGCACCTCATCGCCGAGGCCAGCAAGCTCGCCTTCGCCGACCGCGCACTCTACATGGCTGACGCCGATTTCGTGTCGGTCCCGGTGAAGGGCCTTCTCGACCCAGCCTATCTGACCGGGCGGGCGCAATCGATCAGCTTGGGAACTACCCTGGCGACCCCCGTTGCCGCCGGCAATCCACCCTGGCGCGATGGTGCATTGATGGCGCCCGACCGCGACCGCGGCCGCCCCGGCACAAGTCATATCTCCATCGTCGATAGCGACGGCAACGCCGTTTCCATGACCACGACCATCGAGGGCGCCTTCGGTTCGCAACTGATGGTGCGCGGATTTCTACTCAATAACGAGCTTACCGACTTTTCGTTCGTGCCGAACCGCAACGGTAGACCCGTCGCCAACCGGGTCGAGCCGGGCAAACGGCCGCGCAGTTCCATGGCGCCGACCCTGGTGTTCGACAGCGACGGTGATCTCGAACTCGTCATCGGCTCGCCCGGTGGCAGCCGGATCATCGGCTATGTGGCGCAGACCTTGATTGCGGTGCTCGATTGGGGTCTCGATATTCAGGCGGCGATCGATCTAGGTCACATCGTCAACCGCAACGGCGCGACCGATGTGGAAGGCAACACCCGGGCCATCCTGTTGGAACCCGGCCTGGCAGCGCGCGGCCACCAGGTAAACCGTCGCGACCTCAATAGCGGCCTGCATGGTAT
>JABDJY010000235.1 GCA_013003285.1 Alphaproteobacteria bacterium
ATATTGATCGAGTTATAGGCGCCGTTAGTACCCGGCTCCCAAGCCGGTTCCTGCGCCTCGATGGCGGCGATATGCACCGGCCAGTCGAACCACGACCCCGGCGGCGCCGCATCGCAATAGATTACCCCGCAAGTGTGGGACAGCACATGGCGAACCAAAATGCCGGCCTTACCAGCTTGGGCGAACTCCGGCCAATAGTCGGCGACCGGTGCATCGAAATCGATGGCGCCGCGGTCGATCAATATGTGGGTGCATAAAGCGCTCATGCTCTTGGCGAGCGAATTCATGATGACGATGGTGTTCTCGTCCCACGGCTGGGCACGTTCCAAATCAACATGCCCGCCCCACAAATCGACGACTTTCTCGCCGCCCCTATAGACGCATACGGAAGCGCCCACTTCACCGCGCTCGGCGAAGTTACGCTCGAATTCCGTTCGCACCGCGTCGAAGCCCTCGCCGCAATAACCGTTGATTGGAATGTCGTGAACTCTCACGCCCTGCCCCCTGTTATCTCCGAGTGCCGTTTATCCCATGTTTGGACACGCAGAGTCAGGGCTGTTTATAGCCGACGGTTTGGGAGGGATTAAGCTCTAAGGGCCTAGTGAGACGCAGCGATAACCTGGTTGACCCGCACCCGCGCGAGTGGGCTGTCATCGCCATAAGCACGTAACGCCGCCAGCCAGGCATCGTAGGCCAGCTCGCCGATCGACATGGCCCGGTAATGGGCCTCCACGGCAGCGCGTTCGCGATGGGTCATGGTTTGCGTATTCGGCATGGTCCGGTATCTCGTGCTCTGACTATTCTTATGCCCAAAAGGTTTAAAAATAGCAGGCGCCGGACGGTTCATTTGATTAAGCATATTAAATCTCGAGAATTGAAGAGATGAGCAAAGCAGCCGCCAAGACACCGGATGAACCGATGGCAAAGGCGATAAGCAAAGCCGGTCCGTACACCAACCGCCGCGCCAGCGAAGGGCGTGACGGGGTGGATTGTTTGTCGTCTGTCCAGGTTAAAGCGCTCATATCGACCTCAATTAGTTCGAATATCGAGCGAAAATATTTCCATCAATGCAGAGATTTTTCAAACAACATTATATAACTTTTTATTTTTTATAATAGTTAATGTGACATGTTAACCTTAATTACTATACACACACTACGTTTTTCACTAGACGCCAATAAACCACACTCGAATATTTTTTCCATTTGTCTGATTTGGTGTCATCGTTAATAGCCTTCTACGCACGCAAATGGGCATATTGCTCGGTCAGCAGCGAGCCGTGATAGAAGGTCGGCGAATAGGCTGGATGACCTTTAATCGCCTCCAGCCAGCGGGATATTTCCGGCTTGTCGTCCCACATTTGACCCAGATTTAAGTCATCGAGGCGGATGATGACCGGCATCATGGCGATGTCGGCTATGGTAAATGCGTCACCAAGAAACCAAGGCCCGCCACTTTTTTCAATTTCCGCCTGCACGCGGACCAACGAGCGGGCAAGCCTCTCGAGCGCCTCGTTATAAGCCTTCTCCGGGAAACCCACCCGGCCGAAATTCAGCAAAAACTCTTTGCGCAATGGCTTGGCATTGGCCATTTCCAGAAATTCATCCTCCGGCATGCTCTGAAAATGAACCAGAAACGCCATATTGTAGGAGGGTACCCGCACGGCCGGGGTCGGCACTTCGTCGATATAGGCCATGAGCGAACGCATCCGCGCCCGCGCCAGAGCATCCGCCGGCACCAACGGGGACGGCTCGGGCAACAGCTCGTCGAGATACTGAACGATCACTAGAGAATCGATGATGTTGGCGCCGTTATGGATCAAGGTCGGCACCAATCCGTTGGGATTAATCGCCAGATACGCCGGGGTCAGCTGATCGCCGGAAAACAGATCGAGCTTATGCTCCTCGAAATCTTGGCCCTTGGCGTGTAGCGCAAATCGCACCTTGTGACTGCAGATCGATTGGGGCGCGTTATAAAGTTCAAACTCGGGCATGGGTGCTGACTTTCACTTTTTTCGATTGAAGTATTACAACCTACACAATCAACGTTTTGCCACGCTTTGCGTGTCAATGTCTGTAGTCTTCGGGAGATCAATATTCATCGCCCGACGGCCTTAAGCCCAGGAGCCCCCATGTCCAGCACAAACGCCAACATCGAACGGTATCGCCCCGCCTATCTGCACAATAAACCGCACTTCACCAGCATGGTGACCAGTGAAGGCGGCAAGACCATTTATGTGTCCGGTCTTGTCGCGTCCGACTCCAACGGAGAGCTGGTCGCGCCGGGCGATCTCGGTGGTCAGTTGAACTATATCTTCGACAATATAAAACAGGCGCTGGCCGAGGTCGGGGCCACGCCGGCCAATGTGGTCCGCCAACGCATTCACGTGCTCAATATGCAGTTGGATCACCGCCCGATCATCTCCGCCGCCATGAATGCCTTCTATGGCGACAGCGGCTCGGCCTCTAGCACTTGCGTCGGGACCAACACCTTGCTGATCGATGGCGCGCTGGCCGAGATCGATGTGACCGCGGTGATCGACGGGTAACTCTCGGGCGCCTCACCCAAAATTGATCGCCGCGCCCCAATGCGTTTGGGCAAGTACTTCCCATGTCTAAAGAGCAAGTTATCGCTCAATGTGGAGGAAGGTATTTGCGATGTCGTTTACCCGGCGAGGATTAATCCTGGCGGCCCCGACCCTATTCGCCATCCGTCCGGTCTGGGCCGCTACGGCGCCAACGCCGCGCGCCGCCGAAGGCCCCTTTTACCCGGTCAAGATTCCGACCGATCACGACAACGACCTGGTCCGCATTGACGGCCTGGTACGCGAGGCCGGCGGCGAGATCCTGCAATTACGCGGTGTGGTCGCCGATACCGACGCTAAACCAATCGCCGATGCGGTGGTCGAAATCTGGCAGTGCGATGCCAACGGGGTCTACCGTCATCCGGGCGATCCCAGGCCCAGCTTGCGCGATAGAGCCTTTCAGGGGTTCGGACGGACCGTGTCCGACAAAGAGGGGCGGTTTAGCTTTCGCACGATCGTGCCTGTCCCCTACCCGGGTCGCGCACCGCATATTCATGCCAAGATCATCGCTGAGGGACGCGCGCCTCTGACCACTCAGTTCTACCGCGCGGACTATCGCGACAATGCGCGCGACTTTCTGTTCAATCGCATGAATTCAGACGAGCGCCAGCGTGTGTCAATAGATATCCGGCCCCTGTCGGGTAATGATCGGGCGCAGTGGGAAACCGATATCGTCGCCATACTGCCCGACATTGGGTAGAGGGGGCCGTCGCATCTACGCCGATTTTGGCTTGTAGAGAACCATGCGGTAGCAATCGAGATTGCGCGACAGAAACTCATAGGTCGCGCCCCACAGATACAGGCGGAACCGGCGGTACTCAAACTCGCCGAAATTGCGGATCACCGCCTCTTTGTTTTTCTCTAAATTTTCCGCCCACTTCTTGAAGGTCAGATAGTAACTGTGGCGGTCGTTCTGGATTTCGAGCATCTCGAACTCCGTCTTGGCGACCTTGTTGACGAAGTCGTCGAGTACCAGGAACGAATGATTGCCGGGATAGATGTAGCGCACCATGAAAGTCGACAGCTCGTACTTCTTGCGCGCCGCACTGCCGTCTAGAAATACCAAGCCGCCCGGTTTGAGCAAATGATCGAACTTCTTCAAGACCCGTTCGTAATTGGGTAAATGTTCGATCACGCCCATGATCACGATGGAATCGAACTTCTCCTTCGGGTCGTATTCAAGGAAATCCTGCAGCAGAATACTGAAACTATCGCGGTATTCGCTGAGCTTTTCGTTGATGAAGGTCTGCGATACATGTGAGATCGTCAGACCGGTAAAATCTATTCCTGTCGGCAGCGCATGGCTGGCAAACGCACCCCAGCCGGGTCCGATCTCCAACACGCGTTTCGATTCCTTGAGTTCGCACATTTCGGTGGCGTATTCGAATTTGCGCCGCAGCGCAGCCTCCAGGGTCTCATCGTCGTTCTCGTAGATACCCTGGCTGTAGGCCGGCAAGACGGGATCGAGGAAATTGAGGAACAAGTTGGCGTCGAGATCATAATGGGAGGTGATCGCCGCCTTGTTGGTGAAAACCTGTCCGAAGATCAGTGGCTGAATAAAACGCCATGCGGCGACAATGGGGTGACGGTCGTCCAGTGAGGACCGCAAGGCGAACGGGCTGATCATGTCACCGTCCAGGTCGATATCGCCCTGCAGGTAGGCCTCGGCAATGTTGGCCTCGTCGAGAGAACTAACCGCCTTCACCGCGCGGTCGGTGTGCAGCGCCACGCCGAATTTCGGGTCACCGTCGCCAATCTCACGCTTATTACCATCGGGTAATTTGATCGAGAATGGCGTGTCGACCGCGCCGATGCGATCGATGAACTTATTGATTCCGCTATACTTAGCCGCTGCCGCCATGTCCCTCTCCCCCGTCGCAACGCACGGGCGTTACGAGCTCACGATAAATGCCATTCTTTCGTCGAAGGCTCGCAAATATCTTGCATAAAAACCCGCGGGAGGGAATGCCCCAGAGAACACAAACGGTGATCCGCTCTCAAAGGGGGGACTATCTGCACCAGGCACGAACACTGCCCAGGATATATGGTTGGAATAATATTTGGTGGCGCGAGCGACCAGGCTAGCTTCCGGCTTATTACCGCGAACCAGATGTTCGCGCCGATTGCAGACCATTTTCCGCAGCCTTTGTTTCCGCAGCCTTTGTTTCCGCAGCCTTATTTACGAAGTACCTTGCCGCTGCGCCGCCGCCCCAGAACAGCAGCGTCAACGCTACGCCGACGGCGACGGTCGCAAGCATCTCTTCTCGCGAGACATATCGCTCGGTTATGGGCAGAAAGGAACTTCCAGCCTCGCTCATCCAAATAACGTTGATTGTATAGATGATGCTGATGGCAGCTCCGGCCAAGCCGGCCCGGTACAGGTTCGATCCAAGACGAGTATCCATGACACATCACCTCGCATACCCGTCGCCGTAGACAGGTAGGTTACCCCCTTATTAGGTACTATATTACAATAATAATATGTACTGCTGTCAAGGTTTAACCGTGAAACGGAGTATTTCATGAATAATATATATTATCGTATTTTTTGTTCTTATGAAAAAACTTAGAACTTCTCAAATCTAATTTATTATCAACGACGATTCTTCAAAAGCCACAGATTTGCCATTTCTCGGGCCTTGGCGATTTCCTCGGGTGTCATCAAGCCTGTTATCGCATCACGATGGGACGGCGCGGCAGCCTCTCCTAAATCTGCCGCGACATTGAACCATTTAACCGCCTCGGTGAAATCCTTGGCGACGCCTAGACCGTCGGTATATTGCAGGCCGAGACTGATTTGGGCGGGCGTATATCCCTGCTCGGCGCTATGCCGAAACCAATTTGTCGCTTTCGTATGATCGAGACGAACCCCAAGACCCTTATTATAGAGAATACCGAGGCTGTTTTGCGCTGGTGGATATCCCTGAGCAGCGGCGCGGGTGAACCACTTATTGGCCTCGCCATAATCTTGATCGACGCCTTCGCCGCTAAAATACAGACGCCCGAGATTATATTGCGCGAGGGTCGATCCGCGCTTGGCCAGGGGCAGCCACTCGCGTAGCGCCGTCGCGAAATCGCCTTGGCTATAAGCCAAGAATCCTCTGTTGAGGTTTTGAGCGCTCGCGGGAAAGATAAATATCGACGCCGCAACGATCACCGCTGTCAGGAACCGTGCCATAGCAACCATTTAGACAATTATCCTTTTCAAATCGTTACCCTCTCTCACGCTTTAACGTTTTGCTAACATTGTTTTAGAATGTTGAGGTCGAAGTAAATTATCTAATTATAACCGCCTTAATTTCGACCAACGCATGGGCTTAAATGCGGCCTATGCCCTACAGAAACACTTCAGCAATTGTCCACCTTTTGTGGATTTTAGCGATCGGCCTGGTTACTGCGACCGGCCTCGCCACAATGCCCGCGCTTGCCGACGCTGTAAAAATTCTACCTGTAGATCAGGCGTCGCAGGATCCGAAATTTCTGGCGGTTCGCGACAAGTTGCTGGCAGCGGTCCGCCGGCGAGACGTCGAGGCCGTCGTCGCCGTTGCGGCCGAGGATATAAAACTTAGTTTCGGCGGTGATTATGGCCGTGATCAATTCCGCCAACGCCTTGCGACCGACGACAATGGCGAAGGCGGCTCCTATTGGGCCGAACTGGAATGGGCGCTGAAACTCGGTGGCGTGTTTAACGGCGATCACGGGCGGCAGTTCTGCACACCCTATGTCTCTTGCACGGGTTCTCACCAGTGCGGCGATTGCGATCCCTTCGAGACGCTGGTGGCCGTCAGCGACCGCGCGCCGGTCTACGCCACAGCGGACAGTGAAAGCGCTATTCTCACACATCTGTCTTACGATGTGGTCACCCTGGTCGACTATGGCAGCCCACGGCAGCGGATACGGCTGGCGGACGGCCGAATAGGCTATGTCGCTTTTCCCGATTTCCGGTCACCGATCGGCTACCGTGCCTATTTCGAAAAACGCGAGGGGCGCTGGCAGATGAGAATTTTCATCGCCGGCGACTAAAGCCTAAAAAAACTCTGATCAGACCGACCTAATCTTCCGGCTCACCCAACGCGTCGAGATCGACCGGGAAAGCAATTTCCTTTCCGAGCTTGGCCGACAGATCCATAGCCATGGTCATCACAAGATTGCGGTGGCCGTCCTGGGGTGAGGCATGCGGCGTATTCAAGCCTGTATAGACCCGCTGGAACCAGGAATTGGTTTCCTCGCGCATTGGTCCCCATAGCTGGCCGTCCTGAATATCACCGGGCGGAAAGCTGGTGAGAAATTCCACATGGCGCGTACCATCGACTCCCTCGGGTAGCGGATAGGGCGTCTTCTGCGATCGCGTACTGGCCAGAATGACATCGCGGTGCGTGTCTTCGATATCGATCACCCCCTCGGTACCGACAATGCCGATCTCCAGCCCATAGACCGAGCCCGGCCACACTTCCGGTAGCGCCCAGGAAATGTTCATTGACCAGATGGTAT
>JABDJY010000259.1 GCA_013003285.1 Alphaproteobacteria bacterium
GATCAACTTGATCGCGCCGATTGCGATGGATGAGGGTCTACGCTTCGCCATTCGTGAAGGCGGCCGCACCGTCGGCGCCGGCGTCGTCACCTCGATTATTGAATAAAGGGTCTGCACGGCGATCTAACATATTGGCCGGTTAGCTTAGGAGTGTAGCTCAATTGGTAGAGCACCGGTCTCCAAAACCGGGGGTTGCGGGTTCGAGTCCCTCCACTCCTGCCAGCCAATCGATGAGTTAGATTGTTGGCGGGGCAAATACAGGTTCAAAGAAAGTACGGAATGGCAAAACCATCGGTTGGCGAATTCGTTCGGCAGGTACGCCAGGAGGTTGGCAAGGTTACCTGGCCGACCCGACAAGAAACGATACAGTCGGTAATAATGGTTTTCGTGATGGTGGCTATCGCTGCCCTCTTCTTTTTCGCAGTCGATGTGGTGCTGGCTTGGTTGGTTCAAGTCGCCCTTTCGTTTGGAGGCTAAATCGTAATGGCGATGCAGTGGTACGTCGTTCACGCCTATTCCGGCTTCGAGAAGAAGGTCGCGCAATCGCTGCAGGAGCAGTCGGTTGTGAAGGGCATGGAGGATTGGTTCGAGGAAATTCTGGTGCCGACCGAAGAAGTCGTCGAAATGCGTCGTGGTAGTAAGGTCAACTCGGAGCGGAAATTCTTTCCGGGTTATGTCTTGGTGAAAATGGAGTTGAACGAGGACAGCTATCACTTGGTGAAGAACACACCGAAAGTGACGGGGTTCTTGGGCGCCGGTAATAAGCCGATGCCGATCAGCCAAGCCGAGGCAGACCGGATATTGCACCAGGTCAAGGAAGGTGTCGAACGGCCGAAGCCGTCCGTGACCTTTGAAATTGGCGAAGAAGTACGGGTCAATGACGGTCCGTTCCAGTCGTTCAACGGTCAGGTCGAAGACGTTGATGAGGAGCGGGCGCGATTGAAGGTGTCGGTGTCGATCTTTGGTCGCTCGACCCCGGTTGAACTTGAGTACGGTCAGGTGGAAAAGCTTTAAGCCTGATTATAGTTGCCGGTCAGTGATGATCGGCGCGCGGGAGGTTGGCTCGGAAAGACCATGGGCCGCCGCACCGCGAACCCCCGAAAAAGGAAGGGTGGAGTATGGCAAAGAAGATTGAAGGTTACGTCAAGCTGGAGGTTCCGGCAGGGGCGGCGAACCCATCGCCGCCGGTTGGGCCGGCGCTTGGTCAGGCCGGTCTCAACATTATGGAATTCTGCAAGGCGTTTAACGCCGCGACGCAGGAGATGGAATCGAACGCGCCGATCCCGACGGTCATCACCGTCTATCAGGACAAGTCGTTTTCGTTCGTCACCAAGACCCCGCCGGCGAGCTACTTCTTGAAGAAGGCGGCTCGGTTGGAGAAGGGCGGCGGCGAAGCGGGACGTGAGGTCGCGGGGCGCGTTACCCGGGCGCAATGTCAGGAGATCGCCGAGAAGAAGATGGTCGATCTCAACGCAAACGACATCGATGGCGCAACACTCATGGTCATGGGCACGGCCCGGTCCATGGGTCTCGAGGTGGTGGGGTAATCATGGCTGGAACAGGTAAACGAATTCGCGCGGCGCGCGAGAAGGTTGATCCCAACAATCACGTTTCTGTCGATGACGCTATCAAGCTCGTCAAAGAGAACGCGACCACAAAGTTCGACGAGACCGTCGAGTTGTCGATCAACTTGAACGTCGATCCGCGCCATGCGGACCAGAATATCCGCGGTGTCGTGGCGCTGCCCAACGGTACGGGTAAGTCGGTTCGTATCGCAGTGTTCGCGAAAGACGCCAAGGCCGACGAGGCTCTGGCGGCGGGCGCCGATATTGTCGGTGCCGACGATCTTGCTGAGAAAATACAGAATGGCGAGATGGATTTCGATCGCGTCATCGCGACCCCGGACATGATGGCTGTGGTCGGGCGTCTCGGTAAAATATTGGGGCCCCGCGGCCTGATGCCGAACCCCAAGCTTGGTACGGTGACCAACGATGTGACTAAGGCCGTCGAGGGCGCCAAGGGCGGTGAGGTTCAGTTTCGCGTCGAGAAAGAAGGTATCGTTCATGCTGGAGTTGGCAAGGCGAGCTTCAGCGAAGAGCAGCTGGGACAGAATGTGTCGGCGTTCCTCGACGCTGTTCTGCGCGCCAAGCCGAGCGGCATAAAAGGTGCCTATCTGAAACGGATGGCATTGAGTTCAACTATGGGGCCGGGCGTGCGCGTCGATGTGTCGACGCTGCCGAGCAGCCCTGTGGCGGCCGAATAGGCCGCATATGGAATTTCGTCGCCGCCCTTATTGGTGGTGACGATGGAAGGGCCGGTATCGGCGGCGGGCGCAATCGCACCCAAAGACGATCCGGTTTGACCTGTCCGAGACTGCAGGCGCCCGAAGAGCTTTTGCTCCGACGGCTTAATCGCTGGAAGACGCGGCGGCCCTGCATAGACGGGAGATGAGTTTTGCCTGGCCTCGCGGTCAGGTGCCTCGGCTCCTGGGGCAGGAGGAACGGTTCCCCACATGGTGTGAGGAACCATCTTGCAACCGGTGCGTCCGCCAACAGTATTTGCGGGCCCACCAAATTGCGGAGACGGTAAGTGGACCGAGCTAGAAAAGAAGAGCTGGTCGTCGAACTCAACGGAGCGTTCGCGGACGCCGCGCTGGTCGTGGTGACGCAACAATCCGGGCTTACGGTGGCAGAAAGTACTGATTTACGCCGCCGTATGCGTGCAGCTGACGCCAGTTTCAAAGTGACGAAAAACCGGCTCGTTAAACTCGCCCTCGTTGGCACCCCCTATGAAGGGATCGCAGATCTTTTCGAGGGACCGACAGCAATCGCCTATTCCGCCGACCCAGTGGCGGCGGCACGGGTGGCTGTCGATTTTTCTAAGGAGAATGACAAGCTCGTCGTGGTCGGCGGTGCTATGGCAGAAAACCGGCTTGATGAAGCCGGCGTTAAAGCACTTGCGACACTGCCATCGCTCGACGAACTGCGGGGCAAGCTTGTTGGCTTGCTGAATTCACCGGCGACCAAAGTCGCAGGTGTGTTGCAGGCACCGGCGGGGCAACTCGCACGGGTCCTCTCCGCCCATGGTCAACAGGACGAAGCTGCGTAAGCCGGGTCCCGTCAAAGCATATCGATTAGTCTCAGGAGTAAAGAGAAAATGGCAGATTTAGATAAGATTGTTGACGATCTCAGCAGCCTCACCGTTATCGAGGCGGCCGAATTGTCAAAGCTGCTCGAAGACAAGTGGGGCGTCAGTGCTGCGGCCCCCGTCGCCATGGCGGCGGTGGCTCCGGCGGCTGGCGGCGAAGCTGCCGAAGAGCAGTCCGAGTTTGATGTGATCCTGGCCAGTTTTGGCGAGAAGAAGATCAACGTCATCAAAGAAGTTCGTGCCTTGACCGGTCTTGGGTTGAAAGAAGCCAAGGATCTGGTCGAAGG
>JABDJY010000267.1 GCA_013003285.1 Alphaproteobacteria bacterium
CCTTCGACAAGCTCAGGATGAGGATTACGCTCCAACCTAGGCCCTCATGCTGAGCTTGTCGAAGCATGAGGGTCGCCGGGCTCTCACAATTCACGTCCACATTTTCCACGGCGCCGCGCCGCCATCCCAAAGATCTTCGAGCTGGTTCTTCTCGCGCAGCGTATCCATCGGCTGCCAGAAACCGTCATGGGTGTAGGCCGCCAGTTCGCTGGCCGCCGCCATATCCTGTAGCGGTCCCTCTTCCCACACCGTGTCGTCACCGGCGATCATATCGAGCACGCCGGGCTCGCAGACGAAAAATCCACCATTGATCGAGCCACCATCGCCGCGCGGTTTTTCGGTGAACCGGGCAACCTTGCCATCCGCGATCTCGGCGGCGCCGAAGCGGCCCGGCGGGCGCACCGCGGTCATGGTTGCCTTGGCTCCGGCTTCGCGATGGTAGGCGATGCTGGCGGCGATATCGATGTCGGCGACCCCGTCGCCATAGGTCAGGCAGAAGGTGTCGCCGTCGAGATAACGCGCAATGCGCTTGATGCGCCCACCGGTTGCCGTATTGTCGCCGGTCTCGACCAGGGTCACCGTCCAGGGTTCGGCAGCAGTTGCGTGGTAGCGGATATCGTTGGCCGCCAGATCGACAGTGACGTCGGCGGCGTGCAGCACATAGTTGGCGAAATATTCTTTGATCACATAGCCCTTGTAGCCCAGGCAGACGATGAAATCGGTGATGCCATGGTGGGCGTAGATCTTCATGATGTGCCAGAGGATCGGCCGCCCGCCGATCTCGACCATGGGCTTGGGCCGCACATCGGATTCTTCGGCGATACGCGTGCCCCGCCCGCCGGCCAATATGACTGCCTTCATACCCATCCGATGCTGCCCTCGTCTTTGGCCCTGAACAGAGCCGGTATGCTTGGCCTTGTAGCAGGTGGACGAGAACCGGGCCAACACCAGGATTTCACAGATTTGGGCCTGCTAGCCCAATATTCTATCGAAATATACGATTACGTATTATTTTATCCCCATAACCCTCAAATTGGCGGCCAAAAAACGCTTTTAACTTTATACGAAAACGTATATATACGAATATATGAGCACGCCACTACGCATAATCCGCGAAAAACTGAACATTACCCAAACTGAGCTCGCCAACCTGATGGGCACCACCCAGGCCACCGTCTCGCGCATGGAAGCCGGCCAGTGGGAGCCCAACGCCTCCCAGGTGCAGGCCGTCCTGGCGAAATCCACCAGCCTCGGCGTCGACCTCTCGGTAGATGACTTCGTACTGCCAAATATGTCCGTGTCGCCGACCAACGGTACATCGCTGGCCGCGAGCGAGGTGGGTTTCGATCACCGCCACCTCCTCGGCATTCAGGATCTGTCGCCGGACGAAATCACCTTCCTGCTCGATCTGTCGAACATCTACGCCGAACGTAACCGCACCGCCGACCGCAAGATGTCGCTTTTGGCGGGCAAGACGGTGATTAATCTGTTCTTCGAAGAATCGACGCGCACGCGCACCAGCTTCGAACTGGCTGGTAAGCGCCTGGGCGCCGACGTCATCAACATCGCCGTAGCATCGAGCTCGATCAAGAAGGGCGAAACCGTGATCGACACGGCGGTGACCCTGAACGCCATGCATGCCGACGCCCTGGTGGTGCGCCACCCCCATGCCGGCGCCGTCCAGCTCTTGTCGGAAAAGGTCAATTGCGCCGTCATCAATGGCGGCGATGGCAGCCACGAGCACCCCACCCAGGCGCTGCTCGACGCCCTGACGATCCGCCGCCGCAAAGGACATCTCCAGGGCTTGCTGGTGGCGCTGTGCGGCGATGTCGCCCATAGCCGGGTCGCGCGCTCGAACATCTATCTGCTGCAGACCATGGGCGCGCGGGTCCGGGTGATCGCGCCCCCCACCCTCATCCCCGCGGGCATGGACCGGCTGGGGGTCGAGGTGTTCCACGATATGCGCGCCGGCCTGGCCGATTGCGATATTGTGATGATGCTGCGCCTTCAGCGCGAACGCATGACCGGCTCGTTCGTGCCGTCGGTACACGAATATTTCCACTTCTATGGCCTCGACTACGAAAAACTGAGCCACGCCAAACCCGACGCGCTCATCATGCATCCCGGCCCCATGAACCGTGGGGTGGAGATCGATTCCGCGGTCGCCGACGATATCGACCGGTCGGTGATCCACGAGCAGGTGGAAATGGGGGTCGCTGTTCGCATGGCCTGCCTCGATGTGCTGACCCGCACCGACCCGCGGACCGCGCCATGACCCCGCGCGTCGCCTACACCAATGCAAGAGTGATCGACCCGGCCTCGAATCTCGACCTGCCCGCCGCCGATACCGGCGGGCTGTTATCGGACGGCGAGACAATCGCCGCCATCGGCCCCGATATCTTCAACGACGGCCTCCCGGAAAGCGCCGTGCAGATCGATTGCCGGGGCGCCATCCTGTGCCCCGGCCTGGTCGATATCCGCGCCGATTTGTGCGAGCCGGGTGCCGAGCATAAGGAAGATCTGGAGAGCGGCAGCCGTGCTGCGGCGGCCGGCGGCGTCACCACGGTGGTCGCCCTGCCCAACACCGACCCGGTGATCGACGAAGTCTCGGTACTCGAATTCATCGCCCGGCGGGCCCGCGAGGTTAAACTGATCAAGGTATTCGCCCACGCCACCGTGACCCGCGGCGGCGACAGCGACGAGCTGGTCGAAATGGGACTGCTCAAACAGGCCGGCGCCGTCTTATTCACCGACGGCAGGCGAACCATCGTCAACGCCAAGGTGCTGTCGCGGGCGCTGAAATATGCGCAAGCCTATGACTGCGTGATCATGCAACATCCCGAAGAGCCGGTTCTGGCGGAGGGCGGCGTGATGCAGTCGGGCGAACTCTCGACCCGGCTCGGCCTGCCCGGCATCCCCGCCGAAGCCGAAATCATCATGCTGCAGCGCGATTTGAAACTGGTCGAGATGACCGGCGGCCGCTATCACGCCTCGCATATTTCCACCGCCGCCGCAGTCCGCGCCATCGCCGAGGCAAAGGCCGCCGGGCTGAAGGTCACCTGCGATACCGCGCCGCCCTATTTCGCGCTCAACGAATTGGCCGTCGGCGAGTACCGCACTTTCGCTAAACTCTCGCCGCCGTTGCGCCGCGAAGACGACCGCCAGGCTATCGTCGCCGGGTTGGCCGATGGCACCATCGATTGCATCGCCTCAGACCACGCACCGCAGGACCAGGATTCCAAACGCCTGCCCTTCGAACAGGCCGAGTTCGGCGCCGTCGGCCTCGAGACCCTGCTCCAGCTCACATTAGAGTTGCGCCATAACGGCCATTTGAATCTGCCCGATGCCCTGGCCTGTCTAACCTATCGGCCCGCCGACATTGTGGGGCTGCCCGTCGGGCGGTTGACCGTCGGCGGCCCGGCCGATCTGGTGGTGTTCGATCCCGACCGCCCGACCCGCATCGAGCCCGACAATTTCGTCTCCAAATCGAAGAATTCGCCGTTCGACGGAAGACTGGTCCAGGGCCAGGTCTTGCGTACTGTCGTCGACGGCCGCACTATCTATTCCGCAGCGGCGTAACCAGCAAAGGCCCGAGCGCGGATATGGAAGAAGGCGCCAGCCCAATCTTTTTCTACTGGGGCGTCGTGCAGGCGACGTTCAACATTCCCGATTGGAAAAACGTCATCTATGGCTGGCAGCTCTTCGTGCCGGCCATCGGCCTGGCCTATCTGCTCGGCTCGATCCCCTTCGGCCTGTTGATCACGCGCTTGGGCGGGGCCGGCGATATTCGCAAGATGGGATCGGGCAATATCGGCGCCACCAACGTGTTGCGCACTGGCCGAAAAGGGCTGGCGGCCCTCACCCTGCTGCTCGACGGCGCCAAAGGCTTCATCGCGGTGTGGCTACCCTTCACCTATTTCGGACCCGACGTCACATTCTTCACGGCGATCTTCGTGGTGATCGGCCACATGTTCCCGATCTGGCTGGGGTTTCGCGGCGGCAAGGGCGTCGCCACCATGCTGGGCGTGATGCTGGGACTCTCCTTCGCCTCCGGCCTTGTGATCATCGCCGTTTGGATCATCATCGCCCTGGCGTTCCGCTACTCGTCGCTCGCCGCCCTGGTGGCGGTCAGCCTGGCGCCGGTCTTCGGCTATTTCCTCGGCTCGCCCCAAATCGGCGCCATCGCGTTTATCTTGGCCCTCTTCGTCTGGGCCAAACACGCCGGCAACATCCGCCGGCTGATCTCCGGCGGCGAAAGCCAGATCGATGTGAGCTCGTCCGAGGACGGCTGAAGCAAATTCAGCCGCCCCCTTGGTATTAACCATGAGAAACCGATAAGGTTTCTTCATGGGAGAATTTCGACATCGGAGCGCTACTCAAAGAGGTGGTCTTTTAGCCGGACTCTTGCTGCTATCGGCATGTGTCGCGCCGACATCAAACTTACCCGATGTGAGCGCCGTCGATACACAGGCCGAGGCTCACAAGCAACTCGTTATCGCCATCCGCGACCGTGACGAACAAGCGAGACGTCTGTCGCGGGTTTCCGTGCCCATCCTTGCAGCGAATACCGACCAATGCGCCGGCAATGTAAGACGCCGGGCGGGCGTTCATTTCAATACTGCCCTACTCAACACAAGCCCCGCGACCCGTCGCGCCGTCGTGGAGGCGCGTAACCTCTCGCGTCCGGGGGAAGTTCAGGTCTCTCACACAATCCCCGGTCTTCCCGCCGATGGCGTATTGGCGCCAGGCGACGTCATCACCCGCATCAACGGGCTTTCCGCTTACGGCGCCGTGACCGGTGCGTCTCGCGTGAATCTGCGACAAGCGCCTGCCGTAAACGCGGTCGTCCTGCGGGACGGCCAACAACTAGACGTCGCGATTCCGACCGTTGCGGTGTGCAATTACCGGGTCATTCTGCAAGTCAATGACGAGGTCAATGCGTTCGCCGGGAACGATACAATTATCTTCACAACTGGCTTTATGCGGTTGATCGATTCCGACCGAGACTTGGCCTTGGCGTTCGGTCATGAGATGGCCCACCTCACCCGCAAACACCAAGACGCCAAGAAAACCAATGAAATAATCGGCGCCATGATCGGCGCTGTCGTGTCGGGCGCCACCGGTGTGAATGTGGTCGATATTGGCGCCCAAATTGGCCGCAACTCGTTTAGCCAGGAGTTTGAATCCGAAGCAGATTATGTGGGCATGTACCATGCGTCGCGAGCCGGCTGGGACATGACAGGCGCAGCTAACATGTTCCGCCGCATGGCAGCCAGTGATCCTGGTTCAATCCACGCACAGGGCTCGACCCACCCCTCGACGGCGAGCCGAGCGGTGCTGGTTGAGCAGGCGGCGATCGAAATTCAAAACAAGCGCAATCAAAATCTCGCGCTCATTCCCAATTTCAAAGGACAGCCGCCAACCGAAATTCCCCTGGCCGAACCGCTTCAGGCGACAACTAGCCCGAACGTCGCCAGCATTTCTACTGGCGCAACCACGGGAGCCGAACAGCAATATCGGCTCGGTGTCCAATTTGAGCAGGGCACCGACCAACCGCGCGACTATGTGAAAGCGGTCGAATGGTACCGCAAGGCCGCCGCTCAGGGGCACCGAAGCGCGATCTATAATCTCGGCATGATGTACTTTAACGGACATGGCGTGACCCAAAATAACGGCGAGGCCGTCATCTACTTCCGCCAAGCCGCCGAGCTTAAACACGCCAAGGCGCATTTTAATTTGGGATTTATGATGGAGAACGGTCGCGGCACCGCGAAGGACCCGGCTCGGGGCCTCACCAACTATATTATCGCGTCCAATCTTGGCTTGGGTGAAACCGCGAACAATGCGCGCGAAAACCTTGCCGCGCGCCTGACCCAAGCCCAAGTCAGCGAAGCCGAACGCGGCGCCCGCATATGGATGGACGACCACCGGCGCTAACAGGGTACTCATCTTCGCGCAAACCATCGGCTGAGATTGACCATTCCTCCCGGCCCGGCCAGGATCGCGGTTATGATGGCTAGCGAGATTACAATCGAAGAGCGCCGCGACCGGCTGCGGCTGTTCCGGTCGGAGAATGTCGGACCGGTGACCTACCGCCAATTGCTCGGCCATTACGGGTCGGCGGTCGACGCGCTCGCCGCCCTGCCCGACCTCACCCGACGCCGGGGCGGACGGGCGATTAAAATCTGCCCGGCCGATGTGGCAAATACTGAACTCGAAGCCCTCGATCGCCTCGACGCTGCGCTGGTAACTGTCGGCGAACCCACCTATCCGACATCGCTGGCGGCGATAGACGATGCGCCGCCGGTATTGTCGGTGCGTGGCGATGGGCGCCTGTTGCGCGAACCGGGTGTGGCCATTGTCGGTGCGCGCAATGCCTCGACCAACGGCCGCAATTTTGCACAACGTCTGGCCGCAGATCTGTGCGACGGTCTTGAGGACAAGCGCTATGTGATCGTCTCCGGTCTGGCCCGCGGCATCGATGGGGCGGCCCATCGCGGCGCGCTGGAGGCCAGCGGGTCGACCATCGCGGTGATGGCCGGCGGGGTCGATGTGATCTACCCGCCCGAACATGAAGACCTCTATGCCGAAATCTTGGCGACCGGCGCGATCGTCAGCGAACTGCCGCCCGGCCGGCGGCCCCAGGCGGCGCACTTTCCCCGGCGCAACCGCATCATCTCCGGCCTGAGCCTCGGTGTGGTGGTGGTCGAGGCGGCGACCCGTTCGGGCTCACTGATCACCGCCCGCATGGCCTTGGAGCAGGGCCGTGAAGTATTCGCCGTCCCCGGTTCGCCGCTCGATCCGCGCAGCCGCGGCGCCAACCGTCTGATCCGCGACGGCGCTATACTGACCGAGTCCGTGGCCGATATTCGCAGCGGTCTCGCCCCCATGCTCGCCGCCCCGCCACGGCCCGAAACGCCGGCGCCGACCCTGTTCGAAGGGCTCGCCGACAGCGAAGGCGACGGCCTCGATTCCGCCCGTAATGCGGTTGCCGCCTGTTTATCGCCCACGCCGGTTACAGTTGACGAAATCGTTCGGCAGTGCCAAGTAACCGCCCCTGTCGTTCATACGGTGCTGCTGGAAATGGAGCTGGCCGGCCTGATCGAACGTCAATCGGGTAATCGGATTGCCGCCATTTAAGGGTTTGTTAAGCAATCCGGTTTCCATTGAAGCAAGGTTACGGGCGGTAAAAATCTATGCACGTCGTTGTTGTTGAGTCGCCGTCGAAGGCGAAAACCATCAATAAATATCTCGGCGGCGAGTACAAAGTGCTCGCATCCTACGGTCACGTGCGCGATCTGCCGGCCAAGGATGGGTCGGTGCAACCGTCCGACGATTTTTCGATGGCGTGGGAAGTCGCCGAAAAATCGGAAAAGCAGATCAAGGAAATCGTCAAGGCCCTGAAGGGCGCCGAGACGCTCTATCTCGCCACCGATCCGGATCGTGAGGGCGAGGCGATCTCCTGGCATATCGAGCAGATTCTGCGCGAACGCGGCCTGCTCGACTCGATCGACGTAAAGCGCGTCGTTTTCAACGAAATCACCGAGGGCGCCATCAAGGATGCCTTCGTCCATCCCCGCGAATTGAACAGCGAATTGGTCGAGGCCTATCTGGCCCGCCGCGCGCTGGACTATCTGGTCGGCTTCACCCTGTCGCCGGTGCTGTGGCGCAAACTCCCCGGCTCGCGCTCGGCCGGGCGGGTTCAATC
>JABDJY010000286.1 GCA_013003285.1 Alphaproteobacteria bacterium
GTGTTCAGCGGCGCCAGGCCCATTTCGGCCATGATCGTTGCGCTTTGCGGGCTTCCCAGCGCGCCATAGAGATGAATACGCTCGGTCTTCGGGGTTGGGCGAATGCACACTTCACGGTTGGTGGAGAAGAATTTGCCCTGGTACGAGAAGGGTTCGCCGCTGAGGCCGCGATTTAGAATCTCGTAGCAATCTTTGAAACGCTCACGCGCCTCTTCCATGTTCAGCCCGAAGGCGTCGTATTCCAGTTTCGCCGTGCCGCGTCCGAGCCCTAGATAGAGATTACCGGTGCACAGATTGCTCAGCATGGCGATCTCGCCGGCGAGGCGCACAGGTGTGTACCAGGGCGCCACCAGCACAGCCGCACCGAAGCCCAAGCCGGGAAATTGCGGCGCCAGGTTCGACATGAACATGAGCGGGCTGGGGGTGGGAAAATAATCGGAGAAATGATGTTCGAGCATCCAAGCGCTGCCATAGCCCAACGCGTGACCGACCCGGCAGTCGGCGAGGACTTCGCCATAAAGCTGTTCGTCGCTCAGAGCGCCTTCTCCCACCGGCGCAACGGCGAACGCGAATTTCAGATTATCCGCAATCATGGCTCTCTCCCGATTTTTTCGGCCATCTTAGCCCCATCGTGCCAGAGCGGGTAGACACTGCGATTTATCGGCCCGGGCCGATAGTCTAGGCTATCGAGCACAAAGTGTTGGACAGGCGGGGAACATGGCCAAATCGCTGGAAGATCAGAAAATAGACCGGGCGCGGATTCAAAAGCTCTATTTCGAAGGACTACAGGGCGAGAAGGTTTTCGACCTGTGGGAATCCTTCGACCCGGAGCTCGCTCTCGACCTTACCCATTTCGTGTCGGGGACCCTGTATGCGCGGGAGAAAATCCCCCACACCACGCGCCAGCTCACCGTGATCGCCGCGCTGACCGCGATGGAGAAGACCGAAGAACTGCGGGTGCATATCTGGGGCGCGATCAATGTCGGCTGCACGCCGGAAGAAATCGCCGAAGTGATCTTCCAGATGTTCACCTATGCGGGCGCACCGGCGGTCAATAGCGGCTTGAAGGCGCTGCGCGCGGTGATGGATGAACGCGGCCTGCAAATGGCGCACACCCAAGAACAAGACTGAAGAACGAAAGATCGGATAGGGACATGGACATCAAAGGCAAAGCGGCAATCATCACCGGTGGCGGCTCGGGCCTCGGCGCGGCGACGGCACAGACCCTGGCAGACGCCGGCGCGAAAGTGGCGGTGCTCGATCTGCGCCTCGACGCCGCTGAGAAAACCGCACGGGCCGTTGGCGGGCTCGCGGTGGAATGCGATGTGGGTGACGCCGCCAGCGCCGCCGCCGCGGTGGCGCAAGCACGCGAGGCCCAGGGTACCGCCAGCATCCTGGTCAATTGCGCCGGCATCGGCCCCGGCGCCGCCGTCGTCGGCAAGACCGGGCCGGTCGATCTGGACTGGTTCGAAGCCACGGTGCGGGTCAATTTGACCGGCACCTTCAACATGATCCGCCTGGCCGCCGCCGATATGATGGCGCAGAACCCCAACCAACAGGGCGAGCGCGGGGTCATCGTCAATACCGGTTCGACCTCGGCCTATGAAGGCCAGATCGGCCAGACCGCCTACGCCGCCTCGAAGGCCGGGGTGGTCGGCATGGGCATCGCCCTGGCCCGCGAATTTGCCCGCGAAGGGGTGCGGGTGATGACCATCTCGCCGGGGCCGTTCGACACGCCGCTCTTCGCGTCGATGCCACCCAACGCCTATCAGCGCCTGCTCGACGCCGCGCAATTCCCCAAGCGGGCCGGCAACCCAGCGGAATACGGCCAGCTTGTCGTCAGCATCGTCGAGAACCCCATGCTGAACGGCGAATCGATCCGCCTCGACGGCGCGCTGCGCATGGGGCCGCGTTAGGCGATATCGAGGACCACGTTGCCCAAATGCTGGGCCGCCTCGACCATCTCGTGGGCGGCGGCGATATCGTCGAGCGGGAACCTTGCGGCGATGGTGGTGGTGAGCGCGCCGTCGGCGATCATGCGGTTGAGGTCGGCGACCCCGGCATCGCGCGCCGCATCCGACAGCTCGTAGACAATGAACCATTTGAGCGCCGCGCCGCGCACGATGAAGGCCCCGGCGGGAATAGTCGCGGTGGGCGCATCGGTGCCGTAAACGATGACCGTGCCGTCGGGCGCCAAGATGCGGTCATACATGGGCGCGTTGGCCGACAGGTTGAGCTCGATGATACGGTCGGCGCCGCGCCCGTCGGTGAGTTCCTCGACCCGGGCCGTCACGTCTTCGCTGCGATAGTTGATGGCCTCGTCGGCGCCGGCGGCCAGCACATAGTCGGCCTTCTCCGGCGAGCTGATCGTGGTCAGCACCCGGGCGCCCTTATACTTGGCGATCTGAATGGCGTGATGACCAACGGCGCCGGCGCCGCCGGCGATCAGCAAGGTCTGGCCCGAGACATCGCCGTCGAAGGTCACCGCGCGCTGGGCGGTGAGAAACGGAATGCCGAAACAGGCGCCATCGGCGAAATCGACCCCGTCAGGCAAGGCGATCACGTATTTTTCCGCCAGCACGATATATTCCGCCGCCGTGCCGAAGGGGCGCTTCCACTGGCCGTTCATCACCCAGACGCGCTGGCCGACCCGGCCGCCATCGACCCCCTCACCCACCGCGTCGACCATACCGGCGCCGTCGCTCTGGGGAATGATCTTGGCAAACGGGATGACGCCGCCACGCCCGCGCAACCGGGCCTTCCAATCCGACGGGTTCACCCCCGATGTGTGAAGTTTCACCCGGATCTCGCCCGGCCCCGGCTCCGGTGTTTCAATATCGCCGATGGTCAGGACTTCGGCAGCAGGGCCGAGTTCGGTATAGGTGGCAGCGCGCATCGTTTCTTTCCTCAAGCTTGTCGATTATGTTGTCGCGAACATGGCATTTACGCCGGTAGTGTCAATCGACATCACGTCAATAAACGCGAGGTTGACCTCGATTGAGATATTTTTTCATTTTCAGCGCCTTATTCATAGCCGCCGCCGCGACGCCACCGGCTATGGCGCAGGACAGTTTCACCGGCTTTATCATCGGCCTGCGCGATGTTTGCGCCGAAGAACCGGCGCGCAACTGCACAGGACAGGCGTCGTCATTCCTCGATAGCGATAACGACCGCCAAGTGTCGCTGCCGGAATTCGAAGCGGCTCGGGCCCAGGCAAAAGCATCCGTCGCCGACAAAGAGTCCGGACTGTCGGCAATCGAGCGCAATTTGATTTCCGTCGCCCTGCTTATTTTAAACCAAGCGAAACTACCGGCCGTCTTCGCCCGCTTCGACGCCGACGATGATGGCGGCCTCAGCGAAGACGAGATCTTCGCCGACTTTCGACTGGATCAGCGCCCGATGGCTAAAATCGTCGCCGATCCCAACGGTGTGGACTGGAATTCTTTCGCCGGGCGATTCGACAAGCTCGGTTTTCTGGTGCTTGACCTGCTACCCCCAAGCCACCGTAAATAGGCCATGGCTAAACAGTATAACGACGCGCAGCGGCGCGAATATCTCCACATGATCGACCGGGTCGGCCTCGCCTGGTTGAAGATCTTCGGCGACGATACCGAATTCTATTCGACCAATTACTGGGATCTGTTGAACCGGCTGTGGCGCAATGCCAAGCCGGTACGCAAGACCGATGCGCTGGGATTCATGACGGCGGTTAAAAGCGGCCATACGGCGGGCAAATATCTCGAACGGGCCATCGAGCGCGGCTTCGTCGTCGAGACCGAAAACCCGGACGACGCCCGCTCGCGCCTGGTCGCCCTCTCGCCGGAGATGCGCAGCCGCCTGGATGGATTTTTCGATACCGCGGTCGATGAAATCGGTCAAACCCACGGGAATCTCGCCGATTTAGCCGAGAAAGCCTGAGTTCAACCGGCACAGAAACCTCCAGATAGCTCGATAAAATTTTGTGTAATATGAAAATTTCTTAGTTGTTTTTTTCATATTATTGAACTACGGTTACATATCATGCGTGAATGTGTAAATTGTCATGGCCCCTTGCAGGCCGCCCGCCTGTCCTGTACCGCTTGCGGTCTGAGCTTCGAGGGGACCTTCTATACGCCCCGTTTGGCGCGGCTCGATCCCGGCCAGCAGCAATTGGTGGAGCAGATCGTGCTGGCGGCCGGCAATTTGAAAGACGTCGCCAGTGCCATCGAGGTCAGTTACCCGACCCTGCGCAAG
>JABDJY010000313.1 GCA_013003285.1 Alphaproteobacteria bacterium
GATCATATCCTTCGAGCGGTCCTTTAGGGTGAGATAACCATCCGCGTCGAGGGCACCCATATCGCCGGTATGGAGCCAGCCGCCGCGCAGCGCCTCGGCGGTCGCCTCGGGCCGTTCCCAATAGCCCTTCATGACCACATCGCCGCGCACCAATATCTCGCCGATCTCGCCGACCGGCACGTCCTTATCGTCGCTATCCGCCACCCGCACTTCGACCACACTCTGCGCATAGCCGACCGAGGCCAGCCGCTCTTCGTAGCGCGGATGGTCGGTGTCCATCAGGTCCTCGCGGGGCAGCACGGTGATGGTCATGGGGCTTTCGCCCTGGCCGTAAATCTGCACCAGCTTGGGGCCGAGGCGGTCGAGCGCGCGCTTGCAGTCAGCCACATACATGGGCCCGCCGCCATAGGTGATGGTGCGCAGATTAGCTGCATCGCCACCGCCGTCATGCTCGACGAAGCGCTTCACCATGGTCGGCGCGGCAAACATGGCGACTTCGCTGTGGGCGTCGATCAACTCGTAGATTTCCGCCGGTTCGAAGCCGGCCGATTCCGGCACCACCTGCTTGGCGCCGGCCATCAGATGGGGCAACCCGTAAAAGCCCGAGCCGTGCGACATGGGGGCGGCGTGGATGGCACTGCCATTGGGCGGCACCCGGTCCACATCGACGAAATAGTTCAGCGTGCCATCCCACAGATTACGGTGGGTGAGCATGGCGCCCTTGGGCTGGCCGGTGGTGCCGCTGGTGTAGAACAGCCAGGCCAGATCGTCGGCGCTGCGATGGAGGATGGGGACGGGCTCGCCGGCCAGCAAGTCGTTGTACTCGCGCTCACCCGACACAATCACCTTGATATCGCGGCCGGTCTCTTCGATGGCGATCGCCGCCTTCTCGGCCAGATCAGGCGTTACGAACAAGGCACTGGCGCCGGCATCGTCGAGAATGTAGGCGAGCTCCTTCTCATGCAGCTTGTTGTTGATCGGCAGGGTCGTCATGCCGGCGTGCAATGCGCCGTGAAACGCCTCGAGATATTGCGGGCAGTTGGCCATGAACAGCCCGACCCGGTCATCGATGGCGAGACCGAGCTTGCTCTGAATCGAGCCGGCCAGACCGGCCGCCCGTTGCGCCAACGCGCCATAATTACAATAGGGCACGGCGCCATGAGCGATCGCCACCCGATCGGGAAACGACCGCGCGGCGCGGGTTAGAAGTATCCCTAGATTCATCGGTTCAACCCTGCATGCGTGGCAGGATGATCTCCTTGTGGAAGCGCGCCATCGCCTCGAAGATCGGCATTACCTCCGGCGCTTCGCCTTCGTCACGAAATTCACGATAGAGCGCGTGAACATTGCCGAGCACACGTTCGGCATCAAGCCAGGTATCGTAATCGGCAAGTGAGATTTCGCATGCCGTATCCCATTCCGACAATCCGGCATCGAAACCCTTGCGGCTCTCCGCTTCGATATAATCCAGATAGCCCTTGAACTTTCGCACATAGGCCTTGTCGGTGACCGGGCCGTGTCCGGGCACAACGACATCGACATCGAGGGCGAGAATGCGATCGCAGGCCTTCTGCCAGTTGGCGATGGGGCCGTCCCATATCACCGGGTGACCTTCGTTGAAGATGATATCGCCGGTAAAAATTACTTTATCGCCGGGCACATGGGCCAGAACATCGCCGCGGGTGTGCGCCGGGCCGACATTGTAGAGATTTACCGTCTTGTCGCCGCACATTACCGTCAGCTCGTCGGCGAATGTGGTCGTCGGCGGTGTCAGTTCGATACCGGAGAAATCGAACGGTGCGAAGCAATGTTCGACAAACTCACCGAGCACGCCCAATTCCTTGGATTGCGCCATCATGCCAATGACCGTCTCCGGCAGGAAATGGTCAAACTCTTCGGCGCAGCCGGTCGAAGCGATGATCTCTGAATCCTTGACCAGCTGGTTACCCCAGATGTGATCGGCATTGGCGTGGGTATTCACCACCTTATCGATGTTCTTCGCCGCCGGCGCCGCATCGCGCATGATGTCGAGCATGTCCTGGGTCAAGCCGACCGTGAACAACGTGTCGACCAGCAGAGTCTCCTCGCCGTCGACGATCAGCCCGGCGTTCGACCAGCCCCAGCTGCCGTCAGGCAGCAGATAGGCGTACAGCCCGTTACCGATATCGTGCAGACCCTTGGTGTATTGCCAGTTCGCCATGATGGTTCCTTCCGCTGCATCATCCTTCGACAAGCTCAGGATGAGGAGAATGGGTTGGCCGCGTCAACAAACAATTCCTCATCCTGAACTTGTCGAAGGATGGGCAATCTCCGCCGGTCTACCACTCCATGGATTTCGCGGCGCGCAGCAGCAGGGTGCGGTTGACGCCGTCGGAATGCAGGAACGCCGCGGCGTCGCGCACCAGCTTTTCGACGCCAGCCTCCTTCATGTAGCCATGTCCACCATGAATCTCGAGCGTCCAGGTAGCGATCTCCCACGCCACCTGCGACGCCATCACCTTGGGTAGAGAGCCATAGGTCACGTCCCAGCCCTGGTCCTGATGATCGGCGAGCCAGGCGGCCCGATGGATATACGACCGCGCGGCGTCGATCTTCATCTTCATTTCAGCGACCTGGGCGCGGATGCCGTCATGCTCGATTAGCGGCTTGCCGCCCTGGATGCGGGTCTGCGCCCAGTCGAGCGCTTTTTCGTAACAGGCGACAGCGACCCCAAGGATACTCGCGCCGGCGTAGATGTTGCTCGACGGGCCGAACACGCGCTTGACCCCCGCGCCATTGTTCGGTTCGCCGACAACATTCTCGTCGGGGATGAAACAATCGGTAAAGAACAGCTCGGAGTTGTTGGCCAGCCGCTCGCCCAACTTGTCGTGTACCCGGCCGACAGTGAAACCCGGATGGCCGCGTTCCAGCAAAAAGCAGGTGGCGCCTTCGGCCAGCGTCTTATCCGGGTCGGTCTGCATGAACACCATAAAGAAGCGCGAGCGGTTGCTGTTGGAAATGAAGTGTTTCATGCCGTTGGCGATCCAGCCGCCTTCGGTCTTTACCGCCTTGGTGGTGTAGGTCGTCGGATAATACAGAATACCGTTCGAGCCGTTCGCCGGTTCGGTGCTGCAGATGCTGAGGATGGCGCGCGGGTCGTCCTTGAACGGCACCAGCGAGCGCGCCTTCTGATCATCGTTGAGAACGTTCTCCATGAACTTGGCGATTTTCAGCGTCTGGGCAAACACCACCGACGTCCCCAGATCGCCACGGCCGAGCTCCTCGATCACCATCGCCG
>JABDJY010000314.1 GCA_013003285.1 Alphaproteobacteria bacterium
GTATCACGGCGGCGCTGTTCCTGCAGGAATTCGTCGAGGCCGGCATTCCCTGGGCCCATTTCGATATCATGGCGTGGAACACATCGACACGGCCGGGCCGGCCCGAAGGCGGCGATGCGCAAGGCATGCGCGCGGCCTTCACGCTGATCGCCGAGCGTTTTGGACGATAACCGCGGGGTACGCTTGGCTATATGATTTTACTATGGATATTATTAAAAAACATAATTGGTAATTAGGCCGTGGACCGGTTAGCAATGGCCGACGTTTAAAAATAACCGAGCAAGTCAGCGACAGGGAGCGCTTCAAATGGTCAAACCGATCCTACAAACCTATCCGGTCATTCACGCCGAAAGCGAGGCGGAGCGCGAAAAGCTGCGCCCCATCGGCCGCAATAAAGAGCGTTATCAGGATACCCTGCAGGGCTGGCATGAAGTCATCATGGCGGCCGACAATCTCAATTTCTGGGGCGTCGCCACCATCGAGCATCACTTCTGGTCGGAAGGCTATGAGGTGGGCCCGGCGCCGGCCATCATGGATGCCTATTGGGCGGCGATCACCAAAAATGTGCGGGTCGGCCAGCTCGGTTATGTGATGAGCATCCAGAACCCGATCCGCGTCGCCGAAGAGACGGCGATCATCGATCATTTGACCCAGGGCCGCAGCTTCGTCGGTTTCGCGCGCGGTTATCAGAGCCGCTGGACCAACGTGTTCGGCCAGCATTACGGCACCACCTCGACCAAGTCGCCGACGGCGGCGAAGAACAACCAGACCGCGGTCGGCGCCGGCTTCGCGCAGAGCGGGTTCACCATCACCGACAAGGATGTCGCCAACGATCAGCACAACCGCGATGTGTTCGAAGAGAATATCGAAATCGTGCTCAAGGCCTGGACCCAGGATTCGATGAACCACCAGGGCAATACCTGGCAAATTCCCTATCCCGGCGAAACCGGCGTCGAAGATTGGCAGCTCGCCCAGGTCGGCGTGACCCAGCGTCTCGGCGCGCTCGACGAGGTCGACGAGAACAACAATGTGGTCAACGTGTCGGTCTGCCCGTCGCCGTATCAGGATCCGCATCCGCCGGTCTTCGTGTCGGGCAGCGGCAGTCCCGAGACCATCGACTACAATGCGCGCATGGGTTTCATCCCGACCTATTTCACCGACATCAACACCGCCGCACCGCTGGGGCAGCAATACGCCGCCACCGCCAAGGCGTCCGGCTTCGACTGGCTGCCCGGCCAGAACCAGAACATCGTGCGTTGGCTGCAGATCGCCGAGAGCTACGATGCGGCGATCGATGCGGTGATGGCGCATGATTACGACATCTGGAAGAATTTCTACGCCGCCATGGGCCGGCGCAAGCTCGACGAGGCCGATGTTATCGGTTCGATGTTGAGCTCCGGTCTCTACGCTATCGGCACCGCGGAATCGGTCCGCGATCAGCTGGTCGCCCAGTGGGAGCAGATGCCGGCCGAGTACATCACGCTGATCTACCATTATGCGCAGATGCCTAAGGATAAGGTCATCCAGAACATGAAAGAATTCAACGAGGTGGTGAAACCCGCACTCGATGCAGTCACAGCCGCTGCCGGTCACGACATGGCGCAAGCGGCCGAATAAAAGCCTGGAAAAGGCTATACTCGAGGGGGTCGCGCGCGTCGCGGCCCCTTTTTCTTTGTCCAAATTGTCTTGGAGGTTTCTCCCATGTTGAAAATTCTCGGCCGCGCCACCTCGTCCAATGTGCAGAAAGTCCTGTGGTTCTGCGACGAAGAAGGCATCGACTACGAACACGATAACGATATCGGCGGCGCCTATGGGCGCAACGATCAGCCGGAATATCTGGCCATGAACCCGAACGGCAAGGTGCCGACGGTGATCGACGATAATTTCGTGCTGTGGGAATCCAACAGCATCCTGCGCTATCTGGCGCGCAAGCATAAAAGCCCGCTCTACCCGTCGGAATTCGAGGCGCGTCATCTGGTCGAACGCTGGATGGATTGGCAATTGTCGGTGCTGGCGCTGCATCAAGGCACCGTGCTCGGCGGTCTCATCCGCACCAAACCGGAAGATCGCAACGTGGCCGCGATCGAAGCCTCGCAACGCGGCTGGGCCGACGGTATGGCCATTCTCGACGCTCATCTCGCCGATAATACTTATGTGGGTGGGGCGGATTTCACCATCGCCG
>JABDJY010000350.1 GCA_013003285.1 Alphaproteobacteria bacterium
GTGTTCAACACAGTCGCCTTTCAAAATGACGTTACGCGGAGCCGCTTTTTCCGCGCGTTCTCGGCCAGGGGAACGCATGACGGCGGACGATGGAGAAGTCGGGAATCCGGGTCAATCAAAAAATTGAGTCCATCGCCGATATTGTGTTTGGAATCAGCGCTTTAACGATATGTAGGGGTCGGTTGGAGAAGTTTTTTGATGGGGGCGAAGCTTTGGCGGTGATGGGGCGTCGCGCCGAGCGTCGCCAAGGCGGTCTGATGTTCGCGCGTGCCATAGCCGGCATTGCGCTCCCAACCATAGCCGGGAGAGGTTTGCGTGAGCTCGCCCATGTGACGGTCGCGACTGACTTTGGCGTAGATCGAGGCGGCGGCGATGGAGAGTACCAGCCCGTCGCCGCCGACGATGGCTTCGGCCGGCGCCGGCAATTCGGGTAACCGGTTGCCGTCGACCAGGATCGAATCCGGGGGGATGGCGAGGGCGGCGACGGCGCGCTGCATCGCCAGCATGGTCGCACCCAGAATGTTCAATGCGTCGATTTCGGCGACGTCGGCACGGCCCAATGCCAGCCACGCCTCGCCGCGGTCGCTGGCGCGCGTCAGTGCGTCAAAAAATTGTTCACGGATGGTCTTGCTGATCGCCTTGGAATCGTCGAGGCCCGCCAGTTCGGGTGTGGCGGCGGCTTCGGGGGAGAGGATCGCGGCGGCGGCGAAGACCGGCCCGGCCCAGGCGCCGCGGCCGACTTCATCGACCCCGGCGACGTTGCCGCCGGCGGCAGTCTCTCGCGCGAAGTCGGGCACCTCAATCGTCGGCGAGGTCCCGCGGCCGCGTATCCTCGATCAGCGGCGGGACCTTTGGTTCGATGTGGGGGCGCTCCGGCTTGATGCGGCGATGCACCATGGCGCCGGCGTTGCGGGCGAGGCGGGCGACCATGGCGCCGCCGCCGGAGATGCGGTCGGCCTCGCGGCCAAAGGCGATGCGGAAGACATAGCGAACCGAGACCCGCTGGAAGGCGGCGACCCGATGCAGGCGGCGCACCGCGCCCATCCATAGCGGTGATACCGCCAACGACAAGGCGGTGACCGTGATAATGATGCGGAACTCGTCGATTGAAATGACCTCTCGGGTGAGGCCGATGCTGCCCAGCAGGAATGAGAATTCGCCGACCTGGGATAAGACCAGGGCGGTGAGCAGGGCCTGCGCCCAGGGCAGGCGAAGGGCGGCGAAGACCGCCAAATTGACCAGCGTCTTGCCGACGGTGGCGATCAACAGCATGACCACGACCAGACCCAAATTGGCCCACACCAGCGATAGATCGATGAGCAGTCCGACGGACAGGAAGAACACCATCATCAGGATGCTCTGGATCGGTGTCACCATCTCGAGCATGCTGACACGCAGATTGCTGTTGCCGATCGTAATGCCGGCCAGAAAGGCGCCATAGGCCGGGGATAATCCGAGTAGACCCGAAATTGTTGCCGCGCCAAAGCAACAAACCAGGCCGAGCAAAGGTGTCAAATCGGCGTGGCCGGCGACAAAGGCGGGCAGGGGTAGCTTGACCCGCTGACGCCGGCTGAGAAACAGGATTAACGCCAGCAACAAACCGATGGATAAGACGATGCGCGTCGCCGCCAGAAAGCTGAACTCGCCGATGGCGGCGATATCGAGCAGCAATATCATCGGCACGATGGCCAGATCCTGGGCGATCAAAATACCCACAGCGATGCGGCCCGTGCGGGTTCGCAATTCGCCGATATCCTCGAGAATTTTGACCGCGACGGCGGTACTCGAGAGCGCCAACACAAAGGCCAACAGGAGAACCGCCGCGGTTGACCAGCCCATCACCTGACCGATGAACCAGACCACGAACAGGGCGCCGGCGGTTTGCAGCGCCACGGTCGCCACGGCGATTTTCCAGATCCGGCGGAAGGCGCGCAGGCTCAATTCCATGCCGATGACGAACAGCAGTAACAGCACGCCGAGATCGGCGAGTAGCGCGATATTCTCTTCGTTGCTGACCAGTCTGAAGCCGGCCGGGCCCAACACCACGCCGGCGAGGATGTAGCCGATGACGGCGGGTTGGCGGATGCGCGTGAAGATCATCCCGCACGACAGTGCGACCAGGATGACGACGGCCAGCGGTATCAACTGTTCATGGGCGAGCATAGCGCCGCTACGCTAGCACACGACCCTATAACCGCGCCTTAATCAGTCGGCATTAGAGCGAAAATAATTGCAGCTGTTTATTTTCGGTTTGCGCGGATGCCGGAACACGGAATTGTCCATTGTCGAGGCGTCCGGAATCGACGCTGTTTGAATCCATATGAAGGCCCTTATGGCGGCAAGTGAGCCGGAAGCGCGTCGCCAGCAGTTCCGCATGGTGGCCGCTGCCGCGCATACGCGAGCCGAATTCGCTGCGATAGAGTTCGCCATTGCGGAATTCACGCAGCCGGTTGAGAACCCGATGCTCCTTGTCGGGCACGTGCTCGGCCAACCACTCCTGGAAAAGCGACTTCAATTCCAGCGGCAATCGCAGCACGATATAGCCGGCCCGGCTGGCGCCGGCCTGGCGGGCGCGAATCAGGATGGCCTCGAGTTCATGATCGGTCAGCGCCGGGATTACAGGGGCCACCATGACGCCGGCGGGGATATCGGCGCGCGCCAGTTCGGTGATGGTGGTCAGGCGGCGCTCGGGCGGCGCGGCGCGGGGTTCCATGGCGCGGGCCAGCTTTGGATCCAGGGTCGTGACCGACACCGAAACGCTGGCCAGTCCCTTGGCCGCCATGGGGCCCAGAATATCGATATCGCGCGCCACAAGGTGGCTCTTGGTGACGATCGAGACCGGATGATCGTGCTCGGCCAGCACCTCCAATATCTGTCGGGTGATCTGCAGCCGCCGCTCGATCGGCTGGTAGGGGTCGGTGTTGGTACCCATGGCGATAGTACGTGGCCGGTAGCTTGGCGACGCCAGTTCACGCCGCAGGATTTCCGCCGCATTGGGTTTGGCGAACAACTTGGTCTCGAAATCGAGACCCGGCGACAGGCCGAGAAAGGCATGGGTCGGCCGGGCAAAACAATAGATGCAGCCATGCTCGCAGCCGCGATAGGGGTTGATCGACCGGTCGAAGCCGATATCGGGCGACTGGTTGCGGGCGATGACCGTGCGGCTGTTGTCGGCCAGCACCTGGGTCTTGAGACGCGGCGGTTCCGTCCCGAAATCTTCGGTGTTCAACCAGCCATCGTCGATACGCTCGCTATGCAGGCGCTCGAAACGGCCCTCGCGGTTCGAGATCGCGCCGCGGCTCTTACGTTTGCGTGCCGGCAACGCATCGAAGGGCAGGCTGCCCACGGTGGCATATGCCTCTTCGACACTTCGTCCGGCTGTATCGGTTGCTCCCATACCCAAACGCTAGCAGGAAAAAAAGAACAAAACAAGAACAATTAGTTCAGGCTAGCTCAAGGCCTCGGAAAGCGCCGGTTCCAACCAGTCGGCGCGGGCGTCGGCGATCATGTTGGCCTCGAAGGACGCGGCGATATGGGCGGTGATGTGCTCACTCATGGCGGCATCGCGCGAGGCAGGATGGTCACCGCCCTGCCAGGCGGCTTGCCAGCGGGCGAACCAGGTCATGGTGCGCAGCCAGGTAAGGCGGCGCAGCGGGATAAGCCAGGGCCGCAATTCGCCGGCGCGCGCCGGTCCAACGCGCTCAAGATAGCGGCGGTAGAAGGCGGCGGTTTGGGAGGTCGTCAGGCGGGCGGCGCAATCCGGGTCCCAGCCGGTGGCAACGGCCAGGGTGGCGTGGGCCAAATCGATCGGCGGCACGCCATAGAGCGCTTTCTCCAAATCGACGAACCAGGCCTTGCCGGTGCGGTCGATCAGGAAATTACCCGGATGGGTGTCGGTGCCGACCAGACAAAGCGCGATGTCGGGCTCGCCGTGCGATGCGAATTCCCGGGCCCAAGCCAGTTCGTCGTCGAACGCCGTCCGTGCGTCGTTCGATAGTTGCGCTTCGGGCAGGAACGCGGCCTGCTCTTCGATGACCTGCAGGGTGGCGGCGAGCGGGGCGGCGTGGGATTGCAGGGGCGGTTGGTTCGCGGCATCGGGAACCGGCAATTGATGGATCGCCACAAAGGAGTCGGCAATGGCGTCCAGATCCTCGGGCAGGCGGGGCGGGCGGCCGTCGATCAAGTCGACGATCAGCGCGCCGCGCGGCAAGGTCTCGCAGACTGGAACCGTATCGCGCAAGGTCGGGCAATGACCGCTCGCCGCGGCGCGCGTGAAGGCGGTGGCTTCGTAGCTAAGCTGCGCGTCGGGCGCCATGCCCCATTGGCTCATGCGCGGGATGCGCAAAACCAGCCCGCTATCGCCGATGCGCCAATGGTCGTGGGAAATTCCCTTGGTGGTCAACACCGTCAGCGCTTGGCCTTTTGTGTCGGTCGCGGCGGCGTGCTCCGCCAGAACGCCGGCGAGCTGTTCGGCTGACAGCGTTGGGCTCACGGACTGTTTCTATGAGTCGACCGGCTCATGCCTTGGCGGCGTCGGTTTCGGTCAGCCGCGGCAACAGTTCGGCGAAATTGCACGGCCGGTGACGTATGTCGAGTTGGTCGGACAAGATATCGTCCCAGCCGTCGCGGCAGGCGCCAGGCGAGCCGGGCAGGACAAAAATATAGGTGCCGCCGGCAACCGCGGCGTCGGCGCGGGACTGTACGGTGGAGGTGCCGATTTTCTGGTAGCTCAACCAGCGAAACATTTCACCGAATCCGGGGATATGCTTTTCTGCCACCTGCGCCAGGGCCTCCGGCGTCACATCGCGCCCGGTCACCCCGGTGCCGCCGGTGGAGATGACGACGTCGACCCCCGGATCCTCGATCCATTTTTGAAATTGCGCCGCGATGGCGTCGGTATCGTCGCGCACGATGGTGCGGTCGGCGAGCTGGTGGCCGCCTTCGGTCAGGCGGGTCGCCAAGGCATCGCCGGACGTATCATCTGCGGGTGTGCGGGTGTCGGAGACGGTCAACACCGCGATATTGAGCGGCTGAAACGCGATCTCGCTCTTAGTTTTTCCCATCGGCTAGCTGCTCGCCTACTTTGCCATCGATCTTACGATAGCTCGGCCATGTTCCCGCCACCACGTCGTCGAGCGAGGGGGTCGGTTGGCCGAGCTGGTCCCGATATAACCATAAGTTAGTCAGGACGCGCTCAATGAAAAGGCGTGTTTCACGCGATGGCAAGCTTTCGATGAACAATAGGGGGTCGTCGTGGTAATTAATTTTGCGTTCCCAGTTACGCAAATTACCCGGGCCCGCGTTATAGGCCGTGGTCAGACGGAACAGATCGTCGGGGATGGAGCGGTCGGACAACAACTGGCCGATATAGCGTTGTCCTAGCGAGATATTGAACTCAGGATTGAAGAGCTGGTCTTTCTTGCGCCCGCGCAGGCTGCGTTGGCCGGCGACATAGCTGGCGGTGCGTGGCATCAATTGCATGAGTCCGCGCGCGCCGGCGGGGCTTTGCGCCCGTTCGTTGAAGCCCGATTCCTGGCGCACGAAGGCGTATATCAGGGCGCGGTCGACGGTGTAGGCGTCATCAAATTCCCAGGCGGGCAAGGGATACAGCGCCGCATTGCGCGTGGCCGCATCGGTCAGAGCGGCGAGCTTGAGCGTTAAAGCCGGGAAATTCGTGCGGCTCGCCAGGGCCAGAATGTCTGATCGCAAGGCCCGCTGGCTGGCTGCCAGACCGGACAGTTCGAACTCTGCTTCGCTCGGCAGACCGAGCTGCATGAGTGCGATCGCCCGGCCGCCCCGCGCCGTCGCGGCGATGTCTTGAAAGGCGGCCTCGCGGAGGAACGGTTGGCGCCACTCGATCTCTAATTCTTCACCTAGCGCGCGCTTCGAGAGCAAGCCGTAGAAGGTAAGCGGGTAGCGCGCGCCCTGTTCGAGCATGGCCGTCACTTCGGCGGGACGGCGGCTGATCAGCGACGCCCGGGCCGACCAAAAGGCGGCGGCTGACTTCATCCAGGATGAGGTGCCCTCGACTCCCGCCAAGGCCGTGAAGTGCCGGTGCGCCTTATTAATGTCGCCGGCGCGCCATGCCGCCAAGCCGCCCCACCAATAGGCCAAAGGAACCTTGCCGCCCGAAACGGCCTTGATCGCCCGTTCGGCCGTGGTAATCGCTTCGGCGTCTTTTCCGGCACGGTAATAGGCGCGCGAGACATCGCGTAGGGCCTGGGCGATTTGTACTTTGCTGAGCAATCCGGTGGTGCTCGGCTGATCCAATAATTCAAGCGCGCCGGTTGGCCAGTCTTTGCGGATGCGTGATCTGACATTTCGCTGCAGGCGTCGGCCTTTATCGGTCCTGGCGCGGGACTTGCCCGGGCGGGCTTCAGAGGCTTTTTGTTCGTCGGTCGCCACCGCCGCCAGGCGTTTGACGACCGGTCCCCGCAAGGCCTTGGCGTTTTTCGGCTTGCGCTTTACCGCGAGTTTGTGGATTTGGCGTGCCTGGGGATGGTCGGCATACTTCGCCATCCATTTGCGCAGCTCGCTATATTTGGAACGGTACTTGGTGGGGTGCAGATAGCGTTGCGCCAACACATAACCCATCAGGCGGCGGTCCTGCAGGCGCCGGGTTAGCGCGTCGACATCGTTCCAGCGGCCGTCTTCTTGAAGCGCGAAGATGGAGCGATACAGGTCGACATCGACGTCCGACAGTACGGCCTCGACATTACCCAGACCGGGGATCTGAACACTCGCCGGGCCCAGCAACGCCGTTTCGACCGGCCGCGGCACTGGCACCTGCGCCATGGCGGTGCCGGCAATGAACAGCGGCACGAGAAGAGCATTTATAACAATGAGGCGCATGCGGTGGGTTCCGTGACGCCGGCGGGGGCGCCCAAATTTTGGCGGGTTACTGGGAGGTGACAGGATGGACCGTTTAGCCTTCTTATTTCGTTAACGTATCGAGACGTTGGCGCACGCTCAAGAGGTCCTTCCAGGCTGCGCGCTTTTGTGCCGGTTGGCGCAGCAGATAGGCGGGATGCAAAGTCGCCATGGCCGGTATCGGCGCAATTCCGGCGTTTTCCAGGGCTGGCGACGTATATTCGTACCATTGACCGCGAAGCCGCGTGATGCCCTCGCGGCGGCCGAGAAGCGTTTTGGCGGAAGTACCGCCCAAGAATACTAAAATCTTAGGCGATACTAGCGCGATATGCTGGGCCAAAAAGGGCAGGCAGGCGGCGATCTCGGCATCGGTGGGTTGGCGGTTGCCCGGCGGGCGCCAGGGCAGAATATTGGTGATGTAGATATTCTCGTCGCGGCTGAGGCCGACATAGGACAGCATGACGTCGAGCAACTGCCCGCTGGCGCCGACAAAGGGCTTGCCCTCGCGGTCTTCGTCGCGTCCCGGCGCCTCGCCGATCAGCATCACCTCGGCATTCTCTTGCCCGTCGCCGAAAACCAAGTTGGTGGCGGTTGTCTTCAGCGCGCAGCCGTCGAATGCCGCCAGACTGTCGCTTAGTGCCGCCAGATCAGGCGCGGATTCGGCAGCCGATCGCGCGCTGGCGGTGATTGCGTCGTTCGTCGCCAACCTGGCGGTTGGCGTCGCAGCTGGTGCCAGAGGGGGCATTGGCGCCGTGATCGGCGCTGGAACTTCTGGCGCCGGCGCAGCGGGAACCGCCGCTGCTTTCTGGGTTGCTTTTTGCGCGGCGAGGGCGAAACGGTCGACCGGATAATCGGCGATGGCCTCGTCGGCGCCGACGTCGATTTGCCATTGCAATGCCGCAATCAATTCATTGGGCGCGGGGCCGATATTGTTCGCGGGGCCGGACATGGCGCGATGCTACCAGATTGCATTCGCGGAGGGCAGGTGAGTCGGGATAAAATCTCGCCGGCCCGTGTATCTGGCGTGGTGTATCTCGTGCGGCGCGTTCGCCGGTGTATAATGGCTACGGGCCGGCTGCTGCAGCCGCTGATTTATGTAGGGGGAATGTTTAATGAACGATGCGGGCTCGCCACCACAGGATGCACCCGATCAGGCTGCGGCGGAAAGCGCGCCGGTCGAACGGGAGTCGATGGCCTATGACGTGGTCATTGTCGGCGCCGGCCCCGCCGGCTTGGCCGCGTCGATCCGCCTCAAACAATTGGCGGCCGAGACCGACCGGGAGATCGGCGTCTGCATTCTGGAAAAGGGATCGGAGGTTGGCGCTCATATCCTCTCCGGCGCGGTGCTGGAAACCCGCGCACTCGACGAGTTGCTGCCCAATTGGCGCGAGATGGGGGCGCCGGTGACGACGGCGGTGACGGACGAAAAGTTTCTGTTCCTGACCAAGGCCAAATCATGGTCCATACCGACCAGCCTGCTGCCGCCACCGATGCACAATCATGGCAACTATGTCATCTCGCTGGGCAATCTCTGCCGCTGGCTGGCCGAACAGGCCGAAGCGATGGGGGTCGAGATCTACCCTGGCTTTGCCGCCGGCGAGGTCCTGTACGATCATGACGGCCGGGTCAAAGGCGTGGCGACCGCCGATATGGGCGTCGCGCGCGATGGCAGCCAGACCGCGAATTACACGCCGGGCATCGAGTTGCACGCCGCCTATACTTTTTTCGCCGAGGGATGCCGCGGCCATCTCGGCCGCCAATTGATGGAACGTTTCGCCCTGCGCTCGGATTGCGAGCCGCAGACCTTTGGCATCGGCATCAAGGAGCTCTGGCAGGTCGCCCCGGAAAAGCACAAGCCGGGGCTGGTGGTCCATTCGGCCGGATGGCCGCTCGACAAGGGAACCTATGGCGGCTCGTTCCTCTATCACTTGGAAGACAATCAGGTGGCGGTCGGGTTCGTCATCGGCCTCGATTATAAGAACCCCTATCTGTCGCCCTTCGACGAGTTCCAGCGCTTCAAGACCCATCCGGCGATCCGCACCATTTTCGAAGGTGGCAGCCGAATTTCCTACGGCGCGCGGGCACTCAACGAAGGCGGCGTGCAATCCCTGCCGAAAATGGTGTTCCAGGGCGGCGCCCTGATCGGCTGCGAGGCCGGCACGCTCAACGTGCCCAAGATCAAAGGCACCCACACGGCCATGAAGTCGGGCATGCTGGCCGCCGAGGCGGCGTTCGCCGCCATCGTCGACGCCGATGGCGGTGTCCCGGCGGCCGAGCTAAGCGCCTATGCCGACAGCTTCGAGCAATCCTGGATCCGAAAAGAATTACACCGCGCCCGCAACTTCCGGCCTTCTTTCAAATGGGGTCTCTTGTTCGGCACCTTGATGGCGGGTTTCGATCAGGTTGTCATGCGGGGCCGCGCGCCCTGGACGCTTAGGCACGGTCATGCCGACCATGAAACCCTCGGCAATAAGGACCGGTACAAGCCGATCGAATATCCCAGTCCCGATGGCGAGGTGAGCTTCGACAAACTGTCGTCGGTCTATATTTCGAACACCAATCACGAGGAAAATCAGCCGGTCCATCTCACGCTGAAAGACGCCAGCGTGCCGGTCGAGATCAATCTGGCGCGCTATGATGCGCCGGAGCAGCGCTACTGCCCGGCCGGGGTTTACGAAATACTGACCGAGGACGACGGCTCGAACCCGCAATTACAGATAAACGCGCAAAACTGCGTCCACTGCAAAACTTGTGATATTAAGGACCCGACTCAAAATATTGTGTGGGTTGCCCCTGAAGGTGGTGGCGGACCGAACTATCCCAATATGTAGCCGGTCGTGACACCGACAGCGGGGACAGCCGATTCGTAACAAGAACGTGTCCTGGCCGTGTATTGGTGCCTGGAGTAAACTGTTAGCTAGTAAATAGCCGGTACTTTACCGGATGAAGTACGCCACATTAGGAACGAACATGCGGACGCTAGTTGCGGTTATCACAGGTGTCGTCGGTTTGGGCATTATCGTCTCCTCAGTCGGAGCGGCGCCGTCGGACTCGGAATCGGCGTTTGTCGACCATCCGGATTTGACCGGCTCGCCTGTCCAGGTGGGTGAAACGGTCTTTGGCAAGTTCCTGGCGTCGCGCCATGCCGAATCGGTTGGCGATTTCGCCGCCGCGGCCTCGTTTGCCACCCAATTGCTGGCCGAAGACCCCGAACTGAAAGACATCGCCCGGCGCGGCCATCTGCTGTTGGCGACCGCCGGCCGCATCGACGAAGCGGCCGAATTGGCCGAGCAGGTTGTGGCGGAGAACGAAGGCGACCCGCTGGCCAATATGACCCTGGTAACCCGGGCGTTCGAACGCAAGGACTATGACGAGGCCCTCAGTCGGCTCGACAAAATTGAACTTACCGGCATTCAGCGCATCATCGTTCCATTGATGCGGGCGTGGGCTCTGGCCGGCGATGGCCGGACCGATGACGCGTTCGATGTGCTCGACGAGCTCACCGGCACCAACGGCATGGGCCCGATCACCGGTCTGCATGCCGGCCTGATCGCCGATTTGGCCGGCCAAACCGAAGACGCCCAAGCGGCCTATGAACGCGGCATTACGGCGTCCGGCGATACGCCGGCCCTGCAGATGGTTGAGGCCTATGCCGGATTGCTGATGCGGACCGGGCAGAAAGAAAAAGCGGCGCAGCTGTTGGAGACGTTTACGCTCGCCAACCCGCGCACCTTGCTGATCGAACCGACCCGCGATGCCTTGGGCCGCGGCGAGGCGCCGGCGCCCGTGGTGAACAATGTTGCCGATGGCGCGGCGGAATCCCTCCACGCTGTGGCCAATTTGTTGAACCGTGAACGGTTGCGGGCGCAGTCGTTGATCATGATCCGAATGGCGCTGCATTTGCGGCCCGACTCCCCGGCGACCTTGTTCCTTTTGGGCCAGGTTCTGGAACGCGAAGACCAGGTCGACGCGGCGTTGGAAGCCTATGGCGCGATTAATCCCGATTCGCCCTATGGCTGGTATGCACGGTTGAATTTGGCCGAAGGATACCGGGCGCAGGACGATATCGATCAGGGATTGCGTTTGCTGCGCGCCATGGTTCGTGAACGCCCCGATCGCACCGATGCGGTAACGGCCTTGGGCGATTTTCTGCGCATCGATGAACGCTACCGCGAGGCGGTGAGCGCCTATGACACGGCCTATGAGCGCGCCGGCGACGCGGCCGATTGGCGCTTATATTACACCAGGGGTATCGCGTTGGAGCGCGCCAAGCTCTGGGATCGCGCGGAAAGCGATTTTCTGAAGGCGCTCGAGCTCGAGCCCGATCAACCGTTGGTGCTCAATTATCTCGGCTATAGCTGGATCGAACAGGGCCAAAACCTTGAGCGGGCGAAGGAGATGATCGAGAAAGCCGTCCTCCAGCGGCCGCAGGACGGCTTCATCGCCGATTCCTTGGGCTGGGCGATGTATCGGCTGGGTAACTATCCGGAGGCGGTGACCCATCTCGAACGCGCGGTGGCGTTGGAGCCGGGCGATCCGGTCATCAACGATCATCTGGGCGATGCCTATTGGTTGGCCGGTCGCCGCGACGAGGCGCGCTTCCAATGGACCCGTTCGCTGTCGCAAGAGCCCGACCCGGAGAACGAGGAAATTATCCGCGACAAGCTGCAGGGCAAACAGTTGCCCCTACCGTTGCCGGCGGATCAGCGTCGGGATATTTAACGCCTCCCACCAACGATCGGTGACCGGGATGGGGGCGAGACCTTGAGCAGCAATGCGGCGCGCGATGCCACTGATATTCGCGAGGGTATTCGCGAGGCGGCGCCAGCCAAAATAAATCTCTATCTGCACGTCGCCGGCCGGCGATCCGATGGCCTGCACCTGCTCGACAGTTTGGTGGTGTTCGCCGCGCTGGGCGATGTGGTGACCGTGTCGCCGGGCGCGGTTATCTCGCTCACCCGGTCCGGCCCCCAGGCCGGCGCGCTGCCGCCGGTCGAAGATGATTTGGTCCATCGCGCAGCGCATATGTTGGCCGACCGCGCCGGGGCCGCGGCCGGCGCGGCGATCCATGTGGAGAAGAACCTGCCCATCGCCAGCGGCATCGGCGGCGGATCGGCCGATGCGGCGGCAGCGATCCGGGCCTTGGCGCGCCTCTGGGAAATCGAGCTGCCGCCCGCGCTTCTGGCGTCGCTCGCCGAAGACCTTGGCGCCGACGTCACCGTCTGTCTGGTGAGCCAGCCGGCGCTGGTGAGTGGCATAGGTGAAACCCTGTCATCCCCCGGACCACTGCCGCCGCTGCATGCTGTGCTGGTAAATCCGCGCGTTGCCGTGCCCACCGCCGAAGTGTTCGCCGCCTTCGCGGCCGGCCCGCCGGCGCTGCCCGCGGATCCCAATCCAATCGACGCCTGGTCGAGCGACCCGGCGACGTTCATCGGGCAGCTGGCACGCCACCGCAACGACTTGACCGACGCCGCACTGTCCTTATGTCCGGTAATCGGCGATGTCTTGGCCGGGCTTGGCGCACAGCCGGAATGCCAGTTGGCGCGCATGAGCGGCAGTGGCGCGACCTGTTTCGGCCTGTTCACCACCCCGGCGGCGGCGCAGGCGGCCGCCGACGCGATAGGCCGCGACAAGCCCAATTGGTGGGTCGCGGCGACGGGTTTGGAGACCGCGACCGGGTGAGAATTCAGGGCCCTACGGCGCATTATCGCGAGGGCCCTGCGGCAAATCGCGCGAAAGACGATATTGCCGATATTGCCAGCCGAGTCGGACCGATTCTCAAGTCCCTTCGGAGAGC
>JABDJY010000395.1 GCA_013003285.1 Alphaproteobacteria bacterium
ATCGTGCCCTTCTTCGCCGCCGACATTGTGCGGCTGCTGTTGGTCGTATTTCTGCCCGGATTGGCCCTCTGGCTACCGGGGGTTTTTAGTTAGCGACGCGCGCCGACACCTTCGCAAAGACAGCTTCGCAAAACCGATCGCCTAGAGCATGACTTCGCCGCCACAACAGGCGATGGACTGGCCGGTGATGAACGAGCTGGCCGGTGAGGCCAAAAACAGGATGGTTCCGATCAAATCATCGGGCGTTTCGGGACGTTTCAGGATGCGTTTTTGCTGGATGAACGCATGCATGTCCGGGTCCATGCTGGCGTGCGCGACCTCGGTCTCGGTGTAGCCCGGCATCACGGCATTGACGTTAATATTGTCGTCACCCAGTTCGCGCGCCATCACGCGGGTCATACCCACAATCGCCGCCTTCGACGTGACGTAATGCATGAACCCCGGCACGCCCTGGGGCACCGTGCCCGACGATATGTTGATGATCCGCCCCTGCCCGGCCGCGCGCATGGCCGGGGTGACGGCGCTGGCGCACAAATAGGAGCCGGTGATGTTGACGTGGAGCACCTTGTTCCACTCCTCGTAGGGGATTTCGTAGAATTTGCGCTGCGGTATGGTCGCGAAGACCGCCGCATTGTTGATCAACACATCGATTTTCCCGTAGGCGTCGAGCGTCGCGGCGACCATCGCTGCGACCGAGTCCGGCGACCCCACATCGGTTTCGACCGCCAGGGCTTGGCCGCCCTTGGCCTCGATCTCCGCGGCGACGTTGCGGAGCTTCTCGCCGTTGATCTCCGCCAATACCGGAATGGCGCCGGCCTCGGCAAATGCCAGGGCATAGTCGCGCCCAATGCCTTGACCGGCCCCGGTAATGATCACGACGCGCCCGCTGACGTCGAAGCGGTTATTTTCCATAATTCCTCCGGTTACATTACTTGATGCGGTTGGCGCCGCGCGTTGGTGGCGGGCGCTCAGCTTTGCCGTAATCGATCCGCAATGGCCTGTGCCGGGTGGATAAATCCGTGGGCGGGATAGGTCCGCTTTCCCAATGTCCGCCCCGGCGTGTACCAAACACGCACCGCCGACCAGTCGTTGTTTGCCGACACGTCCCGAACCATCGCGTTCTGATGAATTTGACCCCGGTTCAGCCAATTGGCGTGCTCGACGAGGATTTCACGACTGTTGAGGATATGGGAAACAACGGAGATGTGCCCGCGCTGCAGGCGATTGGTGCGCTTCAAGACCATAACAGCCCCGACCGCGGGCTGATTGTCTCGCCGATAGCGCCCTTCGGCCGATTGCCACCATGTCCACGCATCGCCACGAATATTTATGTTCGTGACGCTGCGCGCATAGGGTACGCATTGCAGCGGCGCGGCGGTTGCGATGATGGTAGCGGCGGGAATTGCCGTCGCCTTTGCCGTAGCCTGTGCTGTGTTCGCTTGGTTGGGGTGCGCTCCCGCTTGCGGGCCGGCGCACGCGCCGATCAGCAGCGCCGCGAGCAGAATTGCTCCTTGCGCGGGTCCACGGCCGCGGTTTCTTCGTAATCTGCCCATTAGCATTATGGAATTCCCCACGACCGGGCCGGAACGCACAATAGCCATATTGTAAGACGCAACTACTTACCCAGAAGTTCACGACCGTACAGTAGTTTCGTTATACCGGCGCTGTCCACCACCGGATTGGCGGCGCCTTGGTCTTCGGGCTATATCAGCCCATGCGGAAATTTGACGTCATTATTGTCGGCGCCGGAGCGGCCGGGCTCATGTGCGCGGCGGAAGCCCGGAAGCGCGGCCGTGATGTGCTGGTGCTGGAACGCGCGGCTAAAGTGGGCCAGAAAATCCGCATTTCTGGCGGCGGGCGCGCCAACTTCACCAACCTGCACGCCACGCCGGCCAACTTTCTGTCGGACAATCCACGCTTCTGCGTCTCGGCGCTCAAGCGCTACAGCCAACATGATTTCATCCGCCTGGTGGAGACCCATGGCATCGCCTATCACGAACGCGATCACGGCCAGCTCTTTTGCGACGGTTCGGCCCAGCAAATCATCGATATGCTGGTCGAAGAGGCGAACGGGGTCACCATCCAGACCGAAGCCGACATAAGCCGCATTGGCAAAGACGAAGACCTTTTCACCGTGGAGACCAATCAGGGAATTTTCACCGCCGGCGCGCTGGTCATCGCCACCGGCGGACCGTCGATCCCGAAAATGGGGTCGAGCCACTTCGCCTATAAGATCGCCCGGCAATTTGGGCTGAATGTGATCACCCCGCGCCCCGGCCTGGTGCCCCTGACGTTCGATGCGGAGATGCTGGCCAAGCTCGACGGGCTGTCCGGCGTGTCGCTGGATGCGACGGTCACCTTGGGAAAGACGCGTTTCACCGAGGCCCTGCTGTTCACCCATCGCGGTTTGAGCGGGCCGGTGATTTTGCAGATTTCCTCCTACTGGCGCGACGGCGCGGAAATCACCATCGACTTGGCGCCGGGCACCGACCTGTTCGCCTTTCTGAAAGACGCCAAAGCGTCGCAACCGCGCAAAGACGTCCCGACGGTGCTGGCGCAGCTGATGCCCAAGCGCCTGGCGCAGGCTTTGGCCGACTGGGCCGATTGCAGCGGCCGTCTGGCCGAGACGTCGGACAAATCCCTGCGCCGCCTGGCCGCGCAGATCAACGCCTGGCGCGTCACGCCCAATGGGTCGGAGGGCGACCGCACGGCGGAAGTCACCGTCGGTGGGGTCGACACCAGGGAGCTATCGTCGCAGAGCCTGGAGGCGCACGCGGTTCCCGGTCTGTATTTCATCGGCGAGGCGGTCGACGTGACCGGCCATCTAGGCGGTTTCAACTTCCAATGGGCCTGGGCCTCGGGCCACGCCTGCGGCCAGGTGGTTTAGGGTTCAAGTTCGCTCGCCCTATTTCCGTCAACCAATCGTCGACATCGGCCAGGCAGCGAGTGACCCACACCATCGCGAACACCGTGAGATGTTCCGCGCGCGGTTCCTCACACAAGGTAAAAATTTTATGACTGATTGCACGTAGTTGTTAATTGTTTGAGAAGCTGATCGCCGATATAAGTCGCTAATCCACAAGGCATCGACAACATCGAAGTCTATATCTTTCGTTATTTTTGTTACGAGGACTTAGAAATGATTTCGCATCGGTTGTTTTTTGGTTTGGTACTTACCGCTTTTATTGCCGCCCCTCTCTCCCAGTCCTACGCAGCGCATCATCATCAGGCGGGTACAAAGGCCCCTGCCGAGACGATGTCAGGCACCCACGCCAGCCCCACCCAACATGCGCCCGCGAGCCATTGGAGCGCACCGGCGGCTGAAAAGGTCCAGTCCAATCCGGTGGCGATGAGCAGCGAAGGATTGATGGAGGCCGGCAAGATATACCGCGACAACTGCGCAGGTTGCCATGGCGCCGAAGGCCTTGGAGACGGTCCGGTCGCCAAAGACCTCGACGGCGCGCCGGCGAATATATTCGCCATGGCGCAAAGTCATTCGGACGGCGATTTGCGCTGGAAGATCGCCCAGGGGCGCGGCGAAATGCCCGGATGGCAAGATGTATTAAGCGACACGCAGATTTGGTCGCTGGTGCACTATATTAAGACCCTGCCGGCGTTCCACGTGGCTGATCGTCCGGAACATCGCTAGCCGGCGCTGAGGCGCTCGCCCTATTTCCGGCAACCAATCGTCAACATCGATAAGACAGCGTGCAACTCGCTACGGCGCTGCCAGGCCGTAAATCAGGCCGGTATGGGCGCCGAAATAGACGCCGGTTTCGGTGACCGTCGGCGAGGTCCACACATTGGCGCCGATGGCGACGACCACCCGCGGCGTGCCGGTGCCGCGGTCCAGCGCGTAGAAATTGCCGTCGCTGGAGCCCACATAGACGCGGGTCTTCGATACCGCCGGCGACCCGAACACCGCGCCGCGCAGGTTGGATTGCCAGATGGCTTCGCCGGTGCCGGCGTTGATGGCGTAGAGGAACCCAGTGTGGGATCCCACATAGATCTTGCCGTCGCTCACCGTGGGCGAGGAGAAAATCTCGCGGCCAGCGCGAAACCGCCAGCGCAGCGTGCCGTCGCGCGCCGCCACCGCATAGAGATGGCCATCGTCGGAACCCACATAGACCGCGCCGTTTGCCACGGCGGGTGACGAGAAAATCGGTCCGTCGGTGCGCAGCGACCAGCGTTGCGCGCCGGTGGCGGCGTCGAGCGCGTAGAGCCTACCGTCGATCGATCCAATAAAGACCGTGCCACCGCTCACCGCCGGCGAGGAGAGGATCCCCGCGCCGGTGGCAAAGCGCCAGCGTTCCGCGCCGGTCTTGGCGTCGAGGGCGTAGACGTTACGGTCGAAGGCGCCGAAATAGACCGTGCCGTCGACCACGGCGGGCGAGGATTGCTCGCCGCCGGGCCCCAGCTCGACCACCCAACGCTGGACTCCGGTCTTGGCGTCGACGGCGTAGAACCGGTCGTCGTCGGCGCCGAAATAGACCAGCCCATCGACCACCGCCGGTGAGGCGCGCAACAACCCGCCGACGCGAAAGCGCCACAGCTCGCGCCCGCTCGCCGCATCGAGCGCGAACAGCGCCCGGTTGAAGCTGCCCTGATAGAGCACCCCATCGACGATGGCGGGCGAGGATTCGACCACGCCGCCGGTATCGAAGCGCCACAGAAACTCCGGCGGGCCTTTCAGTTCGACCGCCTGCGCCGCATCGGCGACACCGGTATTCGACACATTGCCGCGAAACATCGGCCAGTCGGCGGCATTCGCCGCGGCGCTGGCGAACAACCCCGCGGCCAGGGCAATCACCACCGGTATATAGCTGTAGAAAATTCTCATGGCCCGATCATCCAATCTGGATCGGGCGCCGGCCAGTCACACTTATGTGTGGGCTAGTTTATCCCGGAGGGCTTGGGGCCGCCGGTCGCCCAATCGAGCAGCTCGACGGTGTGGACGATGGGCGCGTCCATGGCATCGGCCAATTGGGTCATGCAGCCAATATTGCCGGTGGCGACGACGGCCGGCGCGGTGGCGGCGATATTGGCGACCTTGCGGTCGCGCAATTGTTCGGCCAATTCGCTTTGTAGGATATTGTAGGTCCCGGCGGACCCGCAGCAGAGATGACCCTCGGCCGGTTCGCGCACCGTAAAGCCGGCCGCGGCCAATAGGTCGCGCGGTTGCCGGCGCAGCCCCTGCCCATGCTGCATGGAACAGGCCGAATGGTAGGTCACCGGCACATCCGCCGCGCCATCGAAGGGGGTTAACGCCACGTCGAGGTCGGTCACGAACTCGGTCACGTCGCGGGCCAGTTCGGAAATCCGCGCGGCCTTTTCCGCATAGTCCGGATCGTCGCGGAACATGAAGCCATAATCCTTGATCTGGGTGCCGCAGCCGCTGGCGTTGATGACCAGCGCATCGAGCCCGCCGCCGTCGATCTCGCGGGTCCAGGCGTCGATATTGGCCTTCGCCTGCGCGTGCGACTGATCGACCTTGCCCAGATGGTGGACCAGCGAGCCGCAACAGCCGGCGCCCTCGGCGACCACCACTTCGACACCCAGGCGGGTCAGGAGGCGCACCGTCGCCTCGTTGATCTGCGGCGCCAGCACGGTCTGGGCGCAGCTATTCAGCAGGGCAACTCGCTTGAGCCGCGTGCCCTCGGCGGCGATCACCTGCGGCGTGTCCACCGGCGACCGCTTAGACAGCCGGCGCGGCGTTAGCGCCAGCATGGGGCGCAGGCGCTTTGGCAGCAGCGGCGCCAAGGGACGCGCCATCATGGCGGCCGTCATCGCCAGGCGGAAGCGCGACGGATAGGGAATGGTCACCGACAGGGCCCAGCGGATCATGCGGTCCATCATCGGCCGGGTATAGGTTTCCTCGATATGCTTGCGCCCCTGATCGACCAGATGCTGGTAGTGCACCCCCGACGGACAGGTGGTCATGCACGACAGGCACGATAGGCAGCGGTCGATATGGGTGACCACCTCCTTGGTGGCGGGGGCGGCTTCCTCGAACATCTGCTTCATCATGTAGATGCGCCCGCGCGGGCTGTCGAGCTCGTCGCCGAGCAGCACATAGGTCGGGCAGGTCGCGGTGCAGAAGCCGCAATGAACGCAAGACCGTAGAATTTCGTTGGCCACGGCGGTGTCGGAATCGGCCAGCTGGGCGAGCGAGAAATGGGTTTGCATGGCGCCTAGACCCCCTGATACATGCGGCCGGGGTTGAGGACGCGCGTCGGATCGAAACTGTCTTTGACCCGCGCCGAGAGGGCTGCCAGCGCTGTGGCTTGCGGGTGGAATACTTCGACCCGCGCCCGCACTTCGTCGTCGGCGCGCACCAGGGTCGCGTGGCCACCGCCATGTTGCGTCAACGCGGCACGGATTACCGCGGCGCCGCCGTCACCGACATACCGATCGAGCTGGTACCAGATCAATCCGCCACCCCAATCATAGAACGCCGCACCGGGTAGGGCGGCGGCGATATCGCGCACCACCGCCGCGCCAGCGCTGGGCATCGCGGAGAGACGCCATAGGGGCCATAGGGGCCGTTCGCCGGTCTGAAACGGCGCGACATCGCGCACCTCCTGCCAGAACTTCACGGAATTGGTGCTGTGCAATTCTTCCAATGTCCCGAACGAACCGAGCAATTCTTGCAGCGCCTCGGTGCGCGCCGCCACCGACGGGCTGAAGCCTTCGATGCGCAAGGCGGTCACCGCGCCACCAGCGCCGCTGATATAGCTCACCGCCGATTGCGCCGCCACGGCCGCGGGCATATGGGCCGCGCCGGAGACCTCGTGACTGGAATTAAGCGCTACGGTCATGGCGCGTTCGGCGGTCTCGTCGTCGAGGCCGAGTACCAGCAGGGTGCGAATCTTTTCCGACGCCGGCAGCACCTTGATGGTGATCTCGGTCAGCGCCGCCAAGGTGCCGTAGGAGCCGGTCATCAGTTTCGACAGATCGTAGCCGGTGACGTTCTTGACCACCCGGCCGCCGCTCTTGAACGCCTCGCCGCGCCCGCTGACGCCCTGTATGCCCAAGACGTGATCGCGCGCGGCGCCGGCCTTGATGCGTCGTGGACCGGTCAGATTGCAGGCAATGGCGCCGCCCAGGGTGCCACCGTCATTGCCATAGAGCGCCGCCATATGCATCGGCTCGAACGCCAGTTGCTGCCCCTGTTCGGCGACCATGGCTTCGATCTCGGCCAAGGGTGTGCCGGCGCCGGCGGAGAGCACAAGCTCTTCCGGTTCGTAGAGTGTAACGCCGCTCAAACTCGACAGGTCGAGCGTATGTCCAATGATGCGGTTGCCTTCGCCGCCATGTTCCCCGAGAAGCGGCCGGCCCAAGCCGCGCTTGGTCGCGGTGCCGGCGATCTCCAACGGAACCTCTTCGGCCACCGCCCAAGCGACCGTCTCGACGACCTGTGCAGCGTCGCTCGGTTGAAGGACCTTTGTCATCGATCCTAAAACCGCGGCAAATCGGGAAACCGCGTCTTGCCGCGATGAATGTGCATGCGGCCAAGCTCGGCGCAGCGATGCAGAGTCGGAAACACTTTGCCCGGATTGAGCAATTGTTGCGGATCGAAGGCGCATTTGACCCGCTGCTGCTGGTTGAGATCTTCTTCGGAGAACATCACGCCCATCAGATCGCGCTTCTCGACCCCGACCCCGTGCTCGCCGGTTAACACGCCGCCCACCTCTACACAGAGGCGCAGTATGTCGGAACCGAAATCCTCGGCCCGCTCCAGTTCACCCGGATTGTTGGCGTCGTACATGATCAGCGGGTGCAGATTGCCGTCGCCGGCATGGAATACATTGGCGACGCCGAGTTCGTACTTCTTCGACATCTCGGCCATGCGCGCCAGCACTTCGGGCAAGCGGTGGCGCGGAATGGTACCGTCCATGCAGTAGTAATCCGGGGTCAGGCGACCGATTGCCGGAAACGCCGCCTTGCGCCCAGCCCAAAACTGCTCGCGCTCTTCCTCGTTCTGGCTGACGCGGATCGAGACCGCGCCGAGCCCGTCGGCGATGGTCCGTACCCGCTCGATCAGATAGTCGACCTCGGCCGGCGGCCCGTCGAGTTCGACCAGGAGCAACGCACCCACATCGACCGGATATCCCACCTGCACGAAGGCCTCGGCCGCTTCGATCGCTGGACCGTCCATCATCTCCATGCCGCCGGGAATGATGCCATTACTGATAATATCGGCGACGCATTTACCGCCAGCTTCAGAGGTGTCGAAGCCGATCATCAACGCCCGCGCCGTGGTCGGCTTGGGCAGGATGCGCACGGTGACTTCGGTGATGATGCCCAGCAACCCCTCCGAGCCGGTCATCAGGCCGAGCAGATCATAGCCTTCGCTATCCATATGCTTGCCGCCGAGGCGCAGAATCTCGCCGTCGGGCAACACCATCTCGATGCCGAGGATATTGTTCGTGGTCAGACCGTATTTCAGGCAATGCACGCCGCCGGAATTCTCCGCCACATTGCCGCCGATGGTGCAGGCGATCTGGCTCGACGGGTCGGGTGCATAATAGAAACCCTCGCCGGCCACCGCCTGGGAGATGCCGAGATTGGCCACGCCCGGCTGCACCCGCGCGCAGCGATTGTCGTAGTCGATCTCGAGCACCCGGTTGAATTTACCCAGGCCCAGGGTGATGCCGTCGGCCAGCGGCAACGCACCACCCGACAGGGATGTGCCGGCGCCGCGCGGCACGATCTTCACATTGTTTTTCTTGCAGTAGGCCATGACCTCGCTAACCTGCGCGGTATCTTCCGGCAGGACGACGATCATGGGCAGTTGGTGATAGGCGGTCAGCCCATCGGATTCGTAGACCGCGAGCTCCTTTTCGTCGGCGATGACGCTTTGCTCCGGCACGATGGTGCGCATGGCGGCGATAATTTCCGCACGCCGCGCCAATACCGCTTGATCCGGATCGGGCATCTTCATCGGTTCAAATCCTCAAATAAGGGGTTCACCAGGACACGACGCTATCATAGGCGGCTTGCAGACAATAAAAAACCGCGCCAATTGCGCGGTTTTAAGATCGCGGTCGAGCCGCATGGCAGACACTCAATGTGCCCGAGCCAGGCTCAGCCTTGACGCGCCTTGAAGCGCGGGTTGCGCTTGTTGATCACATAGATACGTCCGCGCCGCTTCACCACCTGACAGTGGCGATCACGCTTCTTCAAAGTTTTCAACGAACTCGCGACTTTCATCGATCTTACCTTCAGCTTTCATCGGCTGCCCAAAACGGGTAGCGTCCGGGAACCTACAAAGCCCCCGAAGGTGTGTCAACAACTGCTTTTTTTCCGCCAAAATCGCTGAATTTCTTTGGTTTGACAGCTTTTCGGCGGCGGCGCATTCTTTATCGCCTATAGAGTATTAAAAAGGCACGAAATCCGGGGCCGAAAAATCAGAGGTACCCATTGATGAGCGCACAGATCGACATGGAAGCCGGCCTCGACGAGCCCACGGAGATCCCGGTGCTCGACTTGGAGGCCTATCTCGCTGGTGATGACGGCGCGTTGGAGAAACTCGCCGCCGAACTGCGCCATGCCCAGGAAAATGTCGGCTTCTACTTCATCATCAACCACGGCGTATCGCGGGAGCTGATCGCGCAGGCTTACGACCAGATTCGCCAATTCTTCGCCCAACCGCTGGATGAAAAACTAAAACTGCGCGTCGACGAGACGTCCCTGGGATATGTCCCCTCGAAATCGTCGATCTATGTCACTTCAAAGATCAACGACAATACCAAGCCCGACCTCAACGAGACCCTGCTGACGGCCCGCGAGCGCGCACCCGACCATCCCTCTATCCTCGCCGAGCGCCGTTTTCATGGCCCCAATCAGTGGCCGGACGAGAACTTGCTGCCGGATTATCGCGACCGGATGCTGGCCTATTACGCGGCGATCGAGGCCCTCGCCTTCAAGATGCTGCCGGTCTATGCCCGCGCGCTCGACCTGCCGGCGGATTATTTCGAGCCCTTCTTCAACGACCCCATGTGGACGACGCGCAATTCCTTCTACCCGGCGGTGGCGCCGGAGGATAACCAGTTCGGTATCTCGCCCCATTGCGATCATGGCTTTATTACCTTCCTGCCGCTGTCCGACGAACCGGGCCTGCAAGTCCAGACCCAGAGCGGCCGCTGGCTGCCGGCGGAACAGGTCGAGGGCGCGATCATCGTCAATACCGGCGAGTTCATGAACCGCTGGACCAATGGCCGCTTCATCGCCACACCGCACCGGGTTATCGCACCGGAGAACGACCGCTATTCGACGGCCCTGTTCTTCAACCCCAGCTGGGACACGGTGGCCGACCCCTTGCCGACCTGCGTCAGCGCCGATAATCCAGCCCGGTTCGAACCGGTTCGGATGATCGATTATCTGTCATGGTACGTCGATCGCAACTTCAATCAGGATGGTGGCGGACGGCGGGAGGATCAGGCGTCCGACGAAACCGACGACCGTTAAGCGTCAAAACGCCGCTGGATAATTACGATGGGCGCACCTTTGGATTAGGCGTGCTATCATTCGGTCCGTCGAATCGGAATTGTCCTTACTATGAACACGCAGAGGTATTGCGCGTGAGCGACCCATCAAACCCGCAGTTTTGGAGCATGCGACTAGGCAGCCACCCCCAGCGCGACGATGTGTCCTTCGATCTCGACTCCGTATTGTCGTCGGTGGTCTCGTTGCGCGCGACCATCCCCGAAGACGCCTTTACCGCGCCGATCCTCGGCACCGAGCGCGAAGGCCAAGGCGTGGTGATCGACAATAGCGGCACCGTGCTGACCATCGGCTATCTGGTGACGGAGGCCGAAGAAATATGGCTGATCGGCAACAATGGTATGGCATTGCCGGCCCATGTGCTGGCCTACGACCAGGAAACCGGGCTGGGGCTGGTGCAGGCGCTGGGCAATCTGGGCCTGCCAGCTGCGGAAATCGGCGAATCCTTTCCCGTCACCGTGGGCGAGCCGGTCATCGTCGCCGGCCAGGGCGGCGCCGACGAAGCGGTGAACGCGCAAGTGGTCTCGGTGCGCGAATTCGCCGGCTCATGGGAATATCTCATCAACGACGCGATTTTTACCATTCCCGCCCACTCGAAATGGAGCGGCGCCGCCGTATTTAACCGGCTGGGACAACTCATCGGCATTGGCTCGCTTTATATTCAACAGGCGATCCCCGGCGAAGACCAGATCGACGGCAATATGATCGTGCCGATCGATATCCTGAAACCCATATACGACGACCTGCTCACCCTGGGTCGCGCCAGCCGGCCGCCGCGGCCATGGCTCGGCATGACCACCGCCGAATCCGACGACAAGCTCGTGGTTGCCGGGCTGGCAAGTCGGGGACCGGCCATGCGTGCCGGGGTCGATCTAGGCGATATGATCGTCGGCATTGCCGGTGAGCCGGTCTCCGGATTATCGACCATGTTTCGCAAAATTTGGGCTCTCGGCAGCGCCGGGGTTGCGGTGCCACTGACCCTGGAACGCGACGGCCGCACCCTGTCGATCACGGTAGAAAGCGGCGCACGGTCGGATTATCTGAAAAAGCCGAACGTGAACTAGCACGCCCAAAGCGACTATTTGCGCCGTTTTCGATACTCCCCTGCCTCTCACAACACGATACCGCTATTAGACTAAAGGCGGTTGTCTGCTGGCGCCTTATAGGTGCACTATTGAACCGCAATAAAATTGCCGACGCGCCAAAATGAGCGCGTAGTTAACAATAACGGAGAGAGACATGAAATTTACAGCAATCACAGGCGCGGTGGCAGCCGTTGCAGCCATGTGGATCGCCGGTGGCGCCGCAGGCGGCGCCCACGCGGCCACGCTCGACGACGTGAAAGCAGCCGGCGAAGTGAAGTGCGGCATCAACACTGGCTTGCCGGGCTTCGCCTTCACCGATGATAAGGGCAACTGGACGGGGTTTGACGTCGCCTTCTGTAAAGCCATGGCGGCCGCGGTATTCGGCGATTCCAGCAAAGTTAAATACGTCAACTTAACCGGTAAAAACCGCTTCCCGGCCTTGGCGTCGGGTGAAATCGACCTGCTGTCGCGGAATACGACCTGGACCTTCTCGCGTGATGTGGATCTGGGCTTCACCTTTGTCGGCGTCAACTATTATGACGGCCAGGGTTTCATTGGCCGCACCGCGCTGGGAGCGAAGAGCGTCAAAGAACTCGACGGCGCCTCGGTTTGCATCCAGACCGGCACGACCACCGAATTGAATTTGGCCGACTATTTCCGGGCCAACAACATCACGTACGAGCCGGTTCCCATCGAGACCAACGAAGAAGCGCGCAAGGCCTATGAAGCCGAGCGTTGCGATGTCTACACAACGGATGCCTCGGGTCTGGCCGCGACCAAGTCGACCTTTCCGGATGCCGACAACCACATGGTGTTCCCGGAAATCGTCTCAAAAGAGCCGCTCGGACCGCTGGTCCGCCAGGGCGACGATCAATGGGCCGACATCGCCCGTTGGACCCTCAACGTGCTGATCAACGCCGAAGAGTTCGGCATCACCCAAGCGAATGTCGACTCAATGGCGGTCAAGGGTAACAACCCTGAAATCAACCGCATGTTGGGTTCGGAAGGTTCGCTCGGCGAGAAGCTCGGCCTGACCAACAACTGGGCCGTGGCCGTGATCAAGTCCGAAGGCAATTACGCCGAAATCTTCGAACGTTATCTCGGCAAGGACACCCCGCTCGGTCTCGCGCGCGGGCAAAACGCGCTCTACAAGGATGGTGGCATCCTCTACGCCCCGCCGATGCGTTAATCGCACAGGAAGTTCGGTCCGCCCGCCCCCCATTCGAGGCGGGCGGACCTATTTCCCATAGCGCTGAAATTGCTTAAAGATTATTCGTTGTGGCAAGCACAACCTTAACCACCGAGACCAAGGGCATCGAAGTTCGCCGCCTTTGGACAAATGAACGCTCCCGCGGCTACATTTTTCAGATCCTTGTAGTCCTTGGCCTGGCGTTATTCATCGCCTTCATCGTATCGAACACGGTGGCCAATCTGCAAAGGGCCGGGCTGGCATCGGGTTACGGTTTTTTGGCCGACCCCGCCTTTTTCGACATCAACCAACGGCTGATTGAATTTTCGTCACAATCGACGGCAGGCCGCGCCCTCGTCGTTGGGTTGCTGAACACCATTCTGGTGTCCGCGATGGGCATCATCACGGCGACGCTGATCGGGTTCTCCGCCGGCGTCATGCGGCTTTCAAAAAATTGGATTTTGAGCCGCACGATCACCACCTACGTCGAATTCACCCGCAACGTACCGGTTCTGCTGCAGATCATTTTCTGGTGGGCGATTTTGACCGGACTGCCCAAAGTGCGCGACAGCCTGTCGCTCGGCGATGTGGCCTTCATGAACAATCGCGGCATCCGGATGCCGTCGCCCATTACCGAGCCGGGTTTCGGCTGGGTATTCGCCGCCTTTATCGTCGGCGCCATCGCGACATTTTTGGTCGCAAAATGGGCCAAACGCCGGCAGGAGCAGACCGGGCAGATCTTCCCCGTGCTGTGGGTCGGACTGGGATTGATTATCGGCCTGCCGGTGATCGTCTATTTGATCCTCGGGCAACCGTTGAGTTGGGATATTCCGGAACGCACCCGATTTAATTTCAGGGGCGGGTTCAACGTTACACCGGAATTGATCGCGCTATGGCTCGCGCTTTCGAGCTACACCGGCGCGTTTATCTCTGAGAATGTGCGCGCCGGCATATTGTCAGTGAGCAAAGGGCAAAGCGAGGCGGCGTTCGCACTTGGCTTGCGGTCCAACCAGACCATGCGGCTGATCGTCATTCCCCAAGCGTTGCGGGTGATCATTCCGCCGACCACCAGCCAGTTTCTCAACCTCACCAAGAATTCGTCACTGGCCATCGCCATCGGCTATCAGGATCTGGTGT
>JABDJY010000398.1 GCA_013003285.1 Alphaproteobacteria bacterium
GGCCGCAGTCGATCGGCTACGTGCTGCGGGTCACAAGGTGGGACTATTGCGGCCGCGGCTGTTCCGGCCCTTCCCCGCCGACACCTTCCGTCGGCTGCTGGCACCAGTGCGCGGCGTCGCCGTCATCGACCAGAATCTATCGATCGGATCGGGTGGTGTTCTTCACAGCGAACTGGCGGGCGCTCTTTACGGTCAACCCGGTGCGCCGATGCTTGTCAGTTTCGTCGGCGGCCTCGGCGGCCGCGACATCGGCGACGACGAGTTCGCAGAAATACTGCGTACGGTCGCCACCGCCTGCGATTCCGGCGTCCCGCCCCCGCCGCGTCTCATGTTCACCGACACCGAATTGCGCGAGGTTCGCAAGATGCAGGCGGTCGCCCATGTCGAGCGCGAGGATTTGGAGGCCACGCCATGACCGACCTACACACCGACCCTCAGACAGATCGCCACATCGAACGCATGAAAGATCTGCCGTCAGCCCATCTGCTCGGCGCCGGCACCGCCATGTGCGCCGGGTGCGGCGGCCTGCAGGCGGTCAAACAGGGCTACGACATACTGGGCGAGAAGACGGTCTTCGTGAACGCCGCCGGCTGCATGACATTGGCCAGCGTCTATCCGTTCACCCCGTTCCGCGGATCATGGTTGTACACCGCCATGGCATCGGCGCCGGCGGGCGCACAGGGCGTCCGCGACGCCCTCGATATCTTGCGCGACAGCGGCCGGATGACGCCCGAAGACGATATGCAGGTGGTCGTCCTCACCGGCGACGGGTCGGCCGGCGGCATGGGCCTATCGGCCACCTCGGGGGCCATCGATCGGGGTCTCGATTTCATCTATCTGTGCTACGACAATGAGGGTTACGGCAATACCGGCCATCAGGCGTCATCAGCGACGCCGCACGGCGCCCATACCGCGACCACGGCGGTGGGTGATGGCCTCCACGGCTACAAAAAAGACATCTTCGCGATCTGGGCGGCCAATAAGCCAACCTATGCCGCCACGGTTATCGGCGCCGAACCGCTCGATCTGGCGAAAAAGTTTGAGAAGGCACGCGACCTAAAGGGCCCCCGTTTGATCAACGCGCTGGCGCCATGCCCGCCCGGTTGGGGGTTCGACCCCGAGCACACGGTGGAGATCGGCCGGCTCGCCGTGCGCACCGGCGTGTGGCCGCTCAAGGAGTATGTCGACGGTAGGGTCATCCATACGCGTCGACCCCATCCACACCTGCCGGTCGAAGAATTCTTGAAGCTGCAGGACCGCTTCGCCCATTTGTTCGAGCCCAAGCGCAACGACAAGGTACTCGCTGAAATACAGGCGAGGGTCGATGCCTATTGGGACCGCGCGGAAGCCGCGGGCGAGTTTGAAACAAAATGACCGGCGCAGCGCTCAGCTATTTCCATCGGGGCGGTGACACGGCGTTGCTGGGCGGCACTATTCCCGAACATTTTGCCGATGTGTGCCGCCAGCATGGAGATGCCGAGGCAATTGTTTGCGCATTTCAAAACCGCCGCCTCACATATGCGCAGTTGGCCGAGGAGATCGATCGGGTCGCCTGTGGTCTCGTCGCGTTGGGATTCGGCAAGGGCGACCGGATCGGCGTCTGGTCGACCAACAATGTCGAATGGTTGCTCTTGCAAATGGCGACGGCGCGCATCGGCGCTGTGCTGGTTAATATCAATCCGGCCAACCGGCCGCGCGAACTCGCCTATGCTCTGGAACGGTCGCAAGTGCAGGGGCTGTTCACGATTCCCGCATTCCGCACCAGCGAATATGTCGAGATGCTGACCGAGCTCGTCCCTGAACTAAAGAACGCCGATCCGACGGAAGACCTCTCGAGTAAGGCCCTACCCGATCTGCGGCGCGTTGTGGTCTACGATCCGGCGGCGCCGGAGCAGACCGACCGGCCCTGGTCGGGCTTTGGTACCTGGCAAGACATGCTGGCGGCGGGCGAGCATGTGGCGGAGGAAGAGCTCGATGCGCGAACCGGTAGTCTCGACCGCGACGACCCGATAAATATCCAATACACCTCAGGAACGACCGGGTTTCCCAAGGCGGTCGTCCTGACCCACCATAATTTGCTCAACAACGCCTACTTTACGGCGCAGGCCATGCACTTCACCGCCGCCGACCGGTTGGCCGTGCCGGTGCCGTTCTATCATTGCTTCGGTATGGTCCTTGCGAATTTGGTTTCATTCTCGGTCGGTGCCTGCGTGGTTATTCCCGCGCCCCATTTCGACCCGCTGGCAACGCTCGAGGCCATCGCCGCTGAACGCTGCACGGCGGTCCACGGTGTACCCACCATGTTCATCGCCCAACTCGAACATGCCGAGTTCGAGCGCTTCGATCTAACGAGCCTGCGGACCGGTATCATGGCGGGCGCCCCCTGCCCGGAAGCTCTGATGAACCGGGTGATTGCGGATATGCATTGTTCGGAAATCCTGATCGGATATGGCCAGACCGAGGCCTCGCCTTTGACGCATCTGACTACCTCGGAAGATACGCTAGAGCGCCGCACCCAGACGGTCGGCCGCAACCTGCAGCATCAGGAAGTCAAAGTGATCGACCCTGAAAGTAGCCAAACCGTTCCGCTCGGCGAGGTCGGCGAAATATGCTTTCGGGGATATCACGTCATGCGCGGCTATTACGGTGATCCGGAGAAAACTGCCGAGACGGTTGACGAAGCCGGCTGGTTGCATTCCGGCGATCTGGGCACGATGGACGCCGAAGGCTATGTGCAAATCACCGGCCGGCTGAAGGATATGATCATCCGCGGCGGCGAAAACATCTATCCGGCGGAAATCGAAGCCTACCTGTTCACCCATCCGAAGATCGCTCAAGTGTGCGTTTTCGGCGTCCCCGACGAATTCTTCGGCGAAGAGATTATGGCCTGGATCGAGCTCCATGGCGGCGAACACGCCAGCGAAGATGAGATTCGCGCATTCTGCAAAGACGGGCTCGCCCATTTCAAGACACCGCGTTACATCTGGTTCGTCGACGAATTTCCCATGACCGTCACCGGCAAGCTGCAAAAGTTTCGGATGCGGGAAATCGCCGAGGCGCGCATGGGCAAAGACGCGGCCAGCGCATAGCAACAGCAGACCACAGAATTCTAGCTGGAGATTCAATAAGGTGCGTACAAGTTCAACCCCTATTCTTCGATCAATAATGGCGCTTGCTGGGGTTTTGTCCGTCGCCGTGGGCGCGGCCCAAGGTGCGGAACCTGATCCGCTGCTCTCAGGCAGGTCGGACGACCCCGGGTCACAATTTGCCGCTTCGCAAACGTATAAACCCGCGAAACGCGGTCTTGAAGGGCGCGCCGCGAGCCCCCTTTTCAATGGCCGAGACCTGCCGCACGAAATATCGGTGTCGGCTGAAACGGCCCAGGCTTGCTCGAATAATGATGCCGGGGTGGCCGGCAACCGGTTAGCACAAATTGATGCGGAATACTGGCTGGCAGCGAACGAACGAACCACCAGTGGAAGTGTATCGGACGACCCTGCCTATCGGCGCCTGAGGGACGCGTTGGCCTTCTATACAGCGCTTGTACATTCCGGGGGGTGGCAGAGCCTCCCGGCAGGACCGTCCTTAAAGCCGGGCATGACCCATGATCAAGTCGGCGGCCTGCGCCGGCGACTTAACCTGACGAGAGATCTCCCTGCGGGCGATCAAGGGTCGACTTTATTCGACGCCGAGCTCGAGGCTGCGGTGCGTCGCTTCCAGTCCCGGAACGGCCTCGATGTAGATGGTATCGTGGGCCGGGAAACGCGGGCGATGCTCAACGTGCCGGCCGATATACGCGCCGCGGCCATTGCGCAGAGTCTGTGCCGCTATCCCGAGCTTGTGGCAAAGCAGAGTGGGACGTCGATTATTGTCAACGTTCCCGGAGCCAAACTTCGTTTCTTTCGTGACGGAGAGCTAATATTCAGCAGCCGAGTCATCGTGGGCCGCGCCGATTGGCCGACCCCGCTCATCAGCGACGCCATTTCGGCGATTGAGCTGAACCCTTATTGGAATATCCCGCCGCGAATCGCGCGACAGGAAGTGATTCCCCGCATTATTAGGGATCCAGAGTATCTGCGGTCCCAAGGCATCCGGGTTCTTAGCCTCGGCGAGGCGAAGCCCCGCGAGCTCGATCCGGCGCAGATCGACTGGACATCGGTTGGCGGCGGCGCGCTTCCGTTTCGGTTGCGCCAGGACCCAGGGCCGCGAAATGCCATGGGGTTGGTAAAGTTCCGGCTTAATAATCCCCATCACATCTTTTTGCATGACACCTCGGCCCGGCAATTATTCGACAATGCGAAGCGAAACCTCAGCCATGGGTGTGTGCGCGTGCAAGGCGCGCTGGATCTGGCGAAATTGATCCTTGAGGCGCGCTCAGACCTCCCGCCAAACGGTCTCGAACAGGCCCTTGAAGGCGACGCACCGGTCGTCGTCCGATTGCGCGCGCCCATACCGGTTCATCTGGTTGTGATAAGCGCCTGGGTCGATGAGGATGGCACCGTCAATTTTCGTAACGATCCGACGCGTGACACAGCGCAAAAATCCTGTATAGCCTCTATTAACACTATTGCCGGTAATAATTTATCTGGGCGACAGTGTGATTCTTGAAGGAATGATGAGAGGTTATCTTGAAAGAGATAAAGTCTACTATATCAAAGAGTTGTCCGGTATCGACCGTCGGTCTCGACCGGCGAAAGCTGTTGCTCGGGGGCGTTGCCGGAATATGCGCCATATCGCCGTTGCCCGCTTTGGCGGCGATTCCGAGGCACGAGGCACGTACGCTTTCGTTTCTTAACCTGCATACGGGCGAAAAACTGACCTCGACCTATTGGGAGCGCGGCGACTACGTTGCGGAGTCTGTTGGCGCCATCAACCACCTGCTGCGCGACTTCAGATCCGGCGAAGTGAAGCCCATCGATGCCAAGCTGTTCGATGTTCTGCATTCGCTCCAGGGTGTGATGGAAAGTTCCGAACCCTTTCATGTCATTTCGGGCTATCGATCGCCGACGACCAACAACAAGCTGATCGCTGCCGGTAGAGGCGTCGCCAAGCGCAGCCTGCATATGCGCGGTATGGCGGTTGATGTTCGACTGCCCGGCCGCGAGCTTCGCGCGGTATACCGCGCGGCGCGGGCGATGCAGGCCGGTGGTGTCGGCTATTACGAAAAATCGAACTTCGTGCATATCGATACGGGCCGGGTTCGCTACTGGTAACAGCACCATCGTGTCGGATACTGCTCTAGTTTCGCCGGTTCTGCGCCACCGTTATCATTTTAAGGATCTCGCCGACGATTAGCAGCGACGCCGCGACCGCCGCCACCATCAGCCAATCGGCCAAGGCGACCGGTTGTAGGCCCAACACATCGTTTAGACCGGGGACGTACATGGCCGTGATGTGAAGTCCCTGCGCTGCTACGATGGCGATGATCAGGAACGGGTTGGCAGCGAAGGGAATGCGGAAAACCGAGCGGGTTTCCGAGCGCGCGTTAAGCGCGTGCATATTCTCGAACATCACCATCAACAACAGCAGAAGATTGCGCGCGACCGGTTCGGAAAATCCCCGATCGAGGCTCCACGCATAGAACGCGAAGGCCGCACCGCCCATATAGGTGCCGGCTACCAGAACCTGGGTAATCATGCGCCGCTCGAACAGGCGTTCGTGGGGTGGACGCGGCTGCCGCTCCAATACACCGGGCTCGCCTTTCTCAAATGCGAGGGCGATGTCCTGAATTCCGTTAGTCACTAGATTGAGCCACAAGAGCTGCACGGCGAACAACGGTACCGGCAATTGGGCGATGATCGACAGCAGAAAAAGGACGATCTCGCCAAGCCCCGTCGTGATCAGCAGGTAAATCAGCTTGCGCACATTGTCATAGGCGATACGGCCTTCCTCGATGCCGGGGACAATGGTGGCGAGATTGTCGTCGGCGAGGATCAGATCGGCCGCGGCGCGTGCCGCGTCGGTGCCGCCGCGGCCCATGGCGACACCGATATCCGCCGCCGATAATGCCGGCGCGTCGTTAACCCCGTCGCCCGTCACCGCGACCACGTGGCCGGCCCGCTGCAAGGCTTCGACGATCGATAATTTTTGTACCGGCTCGACCCGGGCGAAGATTCGCGCGGTGCTTGCAAGATGATCGAATTCAGCTGGGTTGCGGTTTGCGGCGCTCAACTCCGCACCTGTCACAACGCGATCGGTAGTGTCGGCAAGTCCCAAATCCCGCGCAATCGCCAATGCGGTCTGCGGATGATCGCCGGTAATCATGCGCACATCGATACCGGCGGCACGACACTGCGCAATTGCGACCGGCACCTCCGGCCGCAGCGGATCGATCAAGCCAACAAGACCGATCAACTGTAAGCCCTGAAGATCGGTTTGTGTTGCCTTCAGCGCGACGTTCATCGGCACCGTCCCGCGGGCCAGAGCGAGCACGCGGTATCCTTGCGTCGCCATGTGGTCGGCGGCGGCGAGCGCGGTATCGGCATCGATACCGTCGCACATCGGCACGATGACCTCAGCGGCCCCTTTGACATGCGCACATGCCGAGTGGCCCTGGTCGTTGCGGGTGAACAGCGCTGCGAATTTCCGTCGTGGCTCGTAGGGAATGAGGCCGAGTTGGGGTTGCTCCGCCTGTAGAATGCGCTGTTGGAGGCCAAGTTTGGCGGCCAGCACCAGAAACGCCACATCGACGGTGTCGCCGACATGTTCGACCGTCGCGCCGTCTATTCGAAGCGTGGCTTCGTTACATAGGGCCCCGCTCACCGCCAAATCGATCAGCAACCTCTCCTCGATATCGATCAGGTCGCGGCCTTCGGTGGTGACCCCGCCGATCGGCAGATAACCTTCGCCTCCGATGTCGATCCTGAACGTCTGCCCCGCATCGCCGAACAGCAGAACCTGCTTTACCGTCAACTCGTTGCAGGTAAGCGTCCCGGTCTTATCGCTAGCTATGACCGTACAGGCCCCCAGCCCCTCGACTGCCGGCAAGGCGCGAACGATGACGTTGCGCCGCGCCATTCGGTTAGTCGCGACTGCGAGGGCAATCGTGATGGCGGCGGGTAATCCCTCGGGGATGGCGGCAACCGCCAACGCCACGGCGACCAGGAATACCGTAACCAGGGGCACACCTTGGGCGAGTTGAATGGCGCCGATCAGGCCGATCGACAGAAGGGTGACAACGCCGATGATGCGGCCGAAGCGTGCCAGTCGCGTGACCAGCGGCGGCGATGCGACGCGCCGGTGCGCCAGCGCCACGGCGATCCGACCCACCTCGGTCGCCGCGCCGGTTGCGGTTACGATACCGGTAACACGGCCGGACAGTACTGTGGTGGCGGCGTAGAGCATGTTGCTACGCTCGGCGAGCGGCGCGTCATCAGCCACCACCATATTGGCGTTCTTCTCAACCGGTACGGATTCACCGGTTAACAGAGACTCATCGACCGCGAATTCGTTATCCGCCAGCAGCCGCATATCGGCGGGGACCAGCGCCCCCGAGACCATGCGCACGATATCGCCGGGAACCAGATCGCGGGCATCGACCTGCCGTGGCGCGCCATCACGCACCGCCACGGCGAAATTCGGCACCAACGCGTCCAGGGCGGCGGCACTGGCTTCCGCCCGATATTCCTGGTAGCTGCCGATCGCCGCGTTGACCTGTAGGACGACAAAGATGAACACGGCGTCGGTCAATTCGCCAACGGCGAGCGAAACCGCTGCGGCGACCAGCAGGAGATAGACCAGAGGGCTTTTGAATTGTCGCAGATAAATGACGAGTAGGCTCAAACGCTCGCGGCGGGGTAGCACGTTAGCGCCGAACGCAGCCCGGCGGACTTCCACATCGGCGGACTCGAGGCCCGTTTCGTTCGTTTCGAGAACGGCCAAAACCTGATCTGGAGACAGATTATGCCACGCTCGCTCGGAAACTTGATCGGGCGACAGAGATCCCGTCATGGCAACGTCAGAGCAGAAAATGCACTGATAAGAACTAAGGGAACGATAGCGCCCAAGCGTTCGGTCATGTCAACCTTCCGATACCGCAGTTTTGAAGGCCCATGTAGAAATCAAACGGTCGCAGAGCACATTGAGCCGGATCAAAGTGGAACGGCTCCGATAGGTTAAAAGCCTTAATGTCCGCATGCGTTCGCGTCGGAACATTATTTCGTTCCCAGGCTTGTAGGTTGGGGCAGTAATGAAGACACGCGGCTTCTAGGGTTTTCACATGGCTAGTAACGCTTTCCTCAATCCGGTCATCAGGAACTGCTCGCAATGCTTGGTTCATGTGCCCGATCTGGCGGTTTACGGATCGAAGCCGCGGCGCGAAATTCTAAAGGATTCCAAGATCGAACGACGTTTGGTGGCGTCGCTGCGGGCGTTCGATCATGCCGTCGGTTATGCGCCGAACCAGACCTATATTGGTAATCTCACGCCCGATCAGTTGGCCGCGATCCCGCGGCCCTGGTACGTCGCGGATGAAGGGGTAAATACCAGCCCACCGCATGTTGGCCCCTTCGGCGAAATCGTTTCGCAGGACTTGTTCTACGCAATCCTCGAGCGCGCCAACGTACTGACCCCGGCGCTGGTGGAGCTGACCGCGGAGAGCCATGAGAAACTGAACGCCAAATTGCGCGGCCATCCAGTGCTTGCCGGCCTGGCCGGCGGCGATGTGGGATCGTCGATGTCGATCGAGGCGGAAATTGAGGCAGAAACGGCTCTACCGCTGCGCACCGGCGGAAAACTGCGCGGCGGCGTGCGCCGGGATAACCGCAGCGAAGGCCGTGAAGACGCCAATCTCGATGCCGCGACACTGCTGGAAGGGCTTTGCGTCAAGGCGTCGGGCACAATCGCGCTGCAGTGGCTGCTGCACCGCGAGGGTATAGGCCCGGAAGAGATCGATTATGTGATCAGCTGCGGCGAGGAGGCAGCGGGCGATCGCTATCAACGCGGCGCCGGTGGAATAGCCAAAAGCATCGGTGAGATGTGCGGCTGCGTCAACGCCTCTGGCATGGATGTGAAGAACTTCTGCGCGGGTCCCGCATCAGCGCTGGTCACGGCCGGCGCGTTGGTGAAGGCTGGCTTGTACCGAAACGTGGCGGTGGTCGCGGGCGGATCGCTGGCCAAACTCGGCATGAAATTCGAAGCCTTCCTCGAACGCGGCATGCCGGTCCTCGACGATTGCCTGGGCGCGACGGCCTTTCTGGTCACCGCCGATGACGGCGTGAGCCCGGTACTCCGCCTGGAGCCGGGTGCGGTGGGGTTGGCGCGCATCGGTGCCAGTACGTCCGACCAAGCGGTCTACCGGGAACTTATTCTCAAACCTCTCGAGGCGCTGGGCTTGAGAATGTCCGATGTGGATAAATACGCACCCGAACTTCATAATCCTGAGATCATGGAGCATTCCGGCTCCGGCGACGTCGTTCACAAGAACTACCGGATCATCGCGGCCCTGGCCGTCATGGACGATCAAATAACCAAAGCGGAGATGCCGTCGTTTATCGAGCGTATCGGTATGGTCGGCTTTGCGCCGACCCAAGGCCATATCCCCTCGGCGGTGCCCTATATGGGGCATGCGCTCGAAGCGATGCGACGGGGCGAATTGCGACGCGCAATGTTTCTATGCAAGGCTAGCCTCTTCCTGAACCGCCTGACGGAACTTTATGATGGCGTGTCTTTCATGCTCGAATCGAACTCTAAATTGAAGTCTTAGGTCAAAGGGAGTTACCTTCATGCTGGACGCTAAAAAGGTTGCCGTCTTCGGCGAACGCGACGATGTGACGGGCGTAGCCATACGCAAATGCGTCGAAGCCGCCGGCGGCGAAGTCGTCTACGAAGCGACGTCCTGCTTCGTGTGAACGGCTGCCGGCGCCGCAGGTCTTGCGGAGCAAGAAGAGATAAAGAAGCTAGCCGACCAGTTCGGAACGGAGCAGCTTGTCGTCGTGTTCGGCCTTAACGAGCCGGCCAATTTGCGCATCATGGCGACCACGTTCAAGGACGGCGATCCCAGTTACGCCGGCGCGCTCGGCGGCATCGCGTTGGGCCTCGAAAGCTATCACATCTTCGAATTGAAGGACGAGATTCCGGCGGATGCCTGGGCCGAGGAGATGGCGTTCGAGGAACTGGAAGCCGGCGACGAGCTGATCGACGAAATCTGCCAGACCATGCGCCAGGTACGCGAAGGGTAAGCGCGGCGTCAGCTATCGTCGGTTCCATTATCGCTCAAGCTTATCGGGTGCTTCCTGGCCTCAGTTGAGCGAGATCAACGCTCCTCAATCGATTACATGCGATTCAATAATTACAGTTCGTTCCTTGAGCCCGCGCAACCCGGCATCCGACCCACAATGGTCTATGCATTGCGGTGAAATGCGGCTCTCCGAGGAAGCAGACTATGCCAATCTATCTGGAGCCGCGAGACGTTACTGAAGACCTTGAGGAATTCAGTTCTGTCTTGATTGTGTCGTGCCCGATCTGCCCGCAGATGTCGCTGTCGATGCAGAAGAAGACGCCGTTCATTGAATTCTTCAAACATGGCTTCAAGACGCCAGCGTTCGAGGATTATATCGCGTCGATTCGCGCGCCGCTCAAGCAACGCGGTGTTCGCACCGACGTTTTCACCATGCGTGCGCCGTCGCCGTTGATGTGCATCTGGACCGAGGGGCAGCGTCGCCGGCTGCGGGAACGTGCCAAGGGATTTGAGGCGGTGCTCGTGTTGGGATGCCATTCCGCCACAGCGACAGCGAAAGAGGCACTCAAGGACACCGATTGCCAAGTCTTTCAGGCCATGCGGATGAGAGGGCTGGCAAACGCAACGATGAAAGTCGATTTTCCGGCGACGGTCGAACTCGATATGAATCCGACGCCGACGAACCGCGCGGCGCGACGGCACGAGAATCGGGTCGGCACCGCGGCGGAAAACGAAAAGGAGCCGTCATGACGGAAGATAGTTCAATGGATAAAGGCGATCGTCAGGCGATGATGGGATCCATGATGGAGCAGTTTTTCGGTGGCATGGGGGCGGACGAGAAAAAAGAGATGTGCGCGGCCATGATGGTCAAGATGACCGAAGGCCTCGACATGAAGGAGATGATGCCCAAGATAATGATGGGCATGATGTCCGGAGGGGCGGGCGACGGTCTCGGCGCGATGCAGGACAAGATGTCGAAAATGATGCAAGGCGGCGCCGAACAGCACATGTCGCAAATGCCCGAAATGATGCTGAAGTCGATGATGCCTCACTGCATTGAAATGATGTTGCCAGCGATCGATCCGGATAAGCGTGGCGAGGCTGCGGTCGGAATTCTCGCGGCAATCGTCGAAAAAGGTACTGCCGGTATGTCGGACGAGCAAAGGCAGTCTTTTCATAAGGCACTCGAAGAGGTCTTGAGCCCTTCGGCATGAAGTCGGCGGGCGAGAGCCATTGCTCACGATGTGATCAATGAAGCAACACCCTGCCTTGTATCGGTGGTCAATGAAGTGGGCTCATCTCGTTCGGTTCGCGTTGGTCGTTGCGGCCTTTTCTACGATCCTGCTTATCGCAACGAACACGCGCCCGGTCGTGAGTTGGGCGGACGCACAGACTTTTCAAACAGCGGCAGGCGAAAAAGTAACTGCGTACCTGTTTTGGGAACGCACCTGCCCCTATTGCCAGAGCGCGAAATCGTTTCTGCAGGAGGCCGCGGTGCAGAACGACTGGTTGGTCCTGGAAATGGTCGAAGTGTCCGCACCGGGCAGCGCCAGGCAATTGTTTTTCCGGGTCAGCCAACTGTTCGGTATCGAACGGCTTGGGGTGCCACTCGTTGTCGTGGGGGCGCGGCCGTTCGTCGGCTACGACGGCGACGTTACCACCGGCGCCGAGATTCTGACCCATGCACAAAATTGCCTCGCACGAAATTGTCCCGACCTCGTTGCTGCCGTCGCGGCGACAATCGCAGACATCGGTTCCGGCGCAGCCGAAAAATCGACCGAACCGCCGGAGCCGACGCCGACTGCCTCTGTGCCGCAAGAGGTCGAGTTACCGCTCATCGGCACGGTAGCCATTGGCGCACTTTCGCTGCCGCTGCTGACTGTGGTGCTGGCCGCCGCCGACGGATTCAACCCTTGCGCGATGTGGGTGCTGGTCTTTCTGATCGGGCTGCTGGTTGGCATGAAGGATCAGGTGCGAATGTGGGCGCTCGGCATTGCCTTCCTGGTCGCTTCGGCAGGCGTGTATTTCGCGTTCATGGCTGCCTGGCTCAATCTATTGCTGCTGCTCGGCGCGTTGTTCTGGATCCGCATCGCGATCGGTCTGGTCGCTCTTGCCGGGGGCATTTTCTATTTGCGGGAGTTCGCCGTGAACGCCGCCGGACTATGCAAGATCACATCGTCTGGGCAGCGCCGCCGCGTGACAGAGGCGTTCAAAGGCGTTGTACGCGAGCGCCGGTTTATCCTGGCGCTCGCTGGCATCGTGGTGCTCGCCGCGGCCGTCAATTTGATCGAATTATTCTGCTCGGCTGGTATTCCGGCGGTCTACACACAAGTATTGGCACTCAGCGAATTGCGCCCATGGACCTATTATTCGTACTTGTTGCTGTATATCGGCGTTTTCCTGCTCGACGATATCGCGATCTTCGTGATCGCTATTTTAACGGCGCAAGCGGTCGGGTTCACCGGAGGCTATTCGCGCTTCGCCCATCTCGTTGGGGGCCTTGTTATGGTAGCCATCGGCGGGCTACTGCTGTTTCGGCCCGAGTTACTTGCATTCACTTGACCCCAGTGTGCATCTGAGCGTTCCAAAATCACGTATCGTGAGGCTCTACTGGTCTCTCCAATCACCGAACGATTGTGACCGGCACCTTGGCGTTATGGAGAACTTTCTCCGAAACACTGCCGACCAATAAGCCTCTCACTTCGCCAAGCCCGCGGCTTCCCATGACGATCAAATCGGCATCGAAGGCCGTCGCGGCGTCGAGAATCACTTGTTCGGGGTCGCCCACAATTGATTCGTGCGACGTTTCTTTGACGCCGGCGTTGGCGGCTCGAAGTTCCGCCGACGCCAGTATTTTTTCGATAACGGTCCCAACCTCGTCTGGCCCATCGATATGTTCCGAGACAGCGTAATCGTGAAGCTCATCAGGAAGCCGCCCGAAGGGATAGTCGGCGGCGTGGATCAGAACGACCTTGGCATCATATTTCGACGCAAGATCGCTGGCGAAATCGACCGCACGGTTCGCGTTACTGGACCCGTCGATCGGCACGAGGATGGTCTTGAGCATGGCGAACCTCTCTTTGGCGGATTTCCGTTGTCGAAACGGCGGTTTATTCGAAGAGAATCTAGCACTCGTTGCGCCGGGGTATTTTGCGCTTGATCAATCTGACGATATTGGCTCGTCGAAGACATGCTGGTCGGAAATATCGGTCCCCAGCGCGGCGAGCGCCTGTTCGACCAAGCGGCGGCGAATCGCTTTTTCCTCATCCGGCGATTTATCGGGATCGCCCAGGGGATGGGGAATGGCGATGCTTGGAATGATGCGGTTGGCGCCAACGGTTTTAGAGATCGGCACGATCGAGCAGATATGCGCGGTGGGCAGTCCCACCCGTTCCAGTTCCTTGACGATCGTTGCCCCGCAACGCGTGCAGGTGCCTCATGTGGAGGTCAGGATAACCGCCTGGACACCTACATTCACCAACTCGGCCGCGATGTTCTGGCCATAACGCTGTGCCCGCTCCACCGATGTCGCATTGCCGACGGTGGCGTAATAGGTTTCGCTGAGTTTTCCGATACGCCCCTCGCGTTCCAGATCGCGCATAACATCGAGCGGCAACACCCGGTTCGGATCCTCGTTGGCATAGGTGGGGTCGTAGCCGCCGTGGACGGATTGGTGGGTCTCCCCGCTTAACCGGTCCAATCCCTGAAGCGAATAGGCGCCAAACTTGCTGGCATTTGCGGATTCGATGCGGTCCGGGTTTCCCCTTGGCACGATCCCGCCCGAGGTCACCAGGGCCAGGGTCGCCTGCGCCATATTCTTCACCGCGGGTGCGGGTGGCACGCGGCCGAATACCGGCATGGCATACTCGGTCTCCGGCGTAGCGCCGCTGACTTTACGCAACAGCATATCAATCGCCCGTTGGGCGCCCGGTGCGTCGGCGAAATAGTTCTGGCGCAGGCCGTGTGAAATGGTGTTGTCTTCGGTGGGCACGATTGCCGCGCCCGCGACGAGCTTAAGCCCAACACGCGCCATATTGGTCGCTGCGTCGCGCATCCCCATGACATCCGAACTGGCCCGCACGATTGTCACTGGCCGGCGATAGATCTCGACCGCCGGATTTTCTTCATGCAATGCGGTTGCGGCGTGAATTCCCAGCCGCGCCTGTACGGCCTGACACACAGCTGCGCAGGCCATACCGTAGCGCCCGGCGTTGAAGGCCGGGCCGGCCAACAGCAATTTGGGTTTGAAATCAGCCGCAACCGTGCGCTTCGCTTCGATGAGGCCGACAATCTCCGCGACCGCGGCATCCAGGTTCTCGGCCATATAGTTATCGCCGGCGACGATAGTGCCGATGATTTCGATGTCCGGTGCCATGCCGGCAATCAGTTGCCCCGGCCCCTTCGGCCCATCGTACCACTGGGGTGCGACTCCGGCTTGATCCTCGCCGCCCAGGCCGCCGAAGAATTGGTTCACATAGTGAATAGTCTGGATCTTTTCGGGCACGGTCACGCCTCTCGACAACTCAGGTGGCTATAGCCGAGCTGATTGGTCGCCCCGATAATGGCCTGTAGTTCGACTTCCATGCTGCCGTCGTCGCGCAGGCTGTGCGGATAGCCGCCGGCGAGCCGCGACACGTCGGGTAATGGTCCGATCGTAGTTGCCATGGCCGGCAGCTCGACTCGCTCGTTGGCATTTCCCGTCGACACCAGGGCGTCGGCCTCGGGCGTAGTGTCGGCAAGGGACTGGGAAGCGCCATCGCTACCAGCGAATTCGTCGGTTATCGCAACCGTCTTGATGCCCGCCTGTTCCAAATCGCGCACGATCATCATCAAATCAGCATCGGGATTGCCGAAGCCTTCTTTACTGATGATGACGCCACTCGATTTCATCTGGATAATTTTTTCGACCGCGGCTGCGGCCGAGAGCTGCTTTTCGGCAAGGCGCGTGGGTTCGTTGGTAATGACAACACCGGTAAAATTCCAGCGCGTCCCGTGGCCGCTCAGCAACTCGGCGATGACGGGATTATTCTGATGGTGGAAGGTGGTGTTCTTGTCGCAGGCGCTCACGCAGTTTCCTGATAAGACACCATTGTCGAGCACGATGCGGGGATCGACGCTGATCGGTAGGCCTTCCTGTGCATTTCGTCCCAGCACGTAGGTGTCGTGCAGCAAGCCTTGGCTGAGAACAATGTAGACATAGCCTATGCGCGGCAGGCTCGGGGCACATGGCACTTCGTCCCACAGCACCTCTTCGGTTTGGTCTGGTACGGAATCCAAACAACTTTGGGCGACAAATTTCGCCGCACGGGTTCCGGCTTCCCGTAACGCTTCTTCATGCGCGTGGGGGTCCAGGGGTTCGTGAACATCGATTTCCAGGACAATCAGGGGCAACCGGGAAAACGGCGTATAGGCCGCGCCGGGCCCAGACATATCGATGATGCCTTCCTGAAAGCCGACGATGGGGCCACAGGTTGCGATGGCGACATTCTCCAGGACACAGAGCACGCCTGTTCCCGGCTCCGTGCCGACCGCTTTCGCGCGCGGTTGGACGACGTCCTTGACGCACAAGATACGCGTGGCTTCGCCGGGCAACGCCAACCTGACGCGGATACGCGCCAAACGATGGTCTTGTTCCTGCAATGTGCGCGCCAACGCCGCCGCGTCGAGAGACAAGCAGCCCTGATTGATGCCGGTCTGTTCGCCCAGCTTGACCTGGTTAACAATATGCTTGTGCAAGGTTAGGGTCATTTCCATTCTCGACGAACAATCGCTCCGGCATTGCCATAAGAGCTATAGATCTAGAATTGCGCACAACTCGCCACATTGGCCATTGAGCAACATCAAACCAACTATTACGAGAAGCAGGCTATTGAACCTTGTAAACTACCCTGATCTTTGATCCCGGACGCTGCACAAATTAGCGAGAAATAGCGACATGCGAAAAATTCTTGTTACCGGGGCGCTGGGGCAGATCGGTCAGGAGTTGGTACCGGCCCTGCGCGACCGCTACGGCGCCGCAAACATCGTTGCGTCGGATATCCGTAGCCTGCCGGCAGGCGAGGAAAACGCCGACGATATGTTCGAGGTACTAGACTGCACCAAGGCGCAGCAGGTCGAAGACGTGGTCGACCGGCACGATATTGGGTGCGTCTACCACCTTGCCGCGTTGCTGTCGGCAACAGCTGAAGACAAACCGCAGGCGGCATGGCGTCTCAATATGGACAGCCTCTATTTGATGTTGGAGGTCGCCCGGCAATTCGACTGTGCGCTGTTCTTTCCCAGCTCGATCGGCGCCTTCGGCCCCACCACGCCGCGCAACGAGACTCCGCAGGACACTATCCAGCGTCCCACCACCATGTACGGCGTCACCAAGGTGGCGGGTGAGCTGTTGTGCGACTATTACGCGAAACGATTTGGCGTTGATGCGCGGGGATTGCGGTTCCCCGGCCTGATCTCCTATGTCGCCCCGCCCGGCGGCGGGACGACGGACTATTCGGTGGAAATCTTCTACCAGGCGATTCGCGACCGGCGTTACACCTGCCCGCTGAAGCCCGATACGCGCCTCGATATGATGTATATGCCGGACGCGATCCGCGCGATGATCGAACTGATGGAAGCCGACCCCTCCGATCTAACCCACCGCAACGCGTTCAATGTGACAGCGATGAATGTTACCCCTGAAGAGTTGGCCACCGAAATATGCAAGCACATGCCGGACTTCGTCATCGACTACGACATCGACCCGGTGCGGCAAGCGATCGCTGATTCCTGGCCCCGCGCGATGGACGACAGCGCCGCCCGGTCCGAATGGCACTGGGCGCCGCGCTACGACCTGTCGGCCATGACTTCTGACATGCTGGAAAAACTGAGCGCCAAACTCAAGCCCGCGAAATGATGTAATCGCCCCAAGGGGATTTCGATGCCTGATGACCGTTTAGCCAATCTGCTCTCCGCCGAACTCACCGAAATGGAAGCAACCGGCCGGCGCAAGGGAGGCGAGACGGTGTTCGCCGGCGTTGTGCCGCCGCGCGGCGACAAGGGGCCGCGCTATCTGCTGGAGGGCGAGGGCGATAAGCCGTTTCTCCGAATGAACGCCAACAACTATCTGGGCCTGGCCCGTCGGCCCGAAGTTATCGAGGCGGAGGAGACAGCGGTGCGGGCGTTTGGTGCCGGCCCCGGCGCGGTGCGCTTCATCAGCGGCACATGGTCGCCCCATGTGGAACTGGAACAGCGCCTCGCCGCGTTTCACCGGCGCGAGGCGGCCATGATCTTCAGCTCCGCCTACGCAGCGGTCATGGGGGTCCTACCGCCGCTGATTAGCGAGGCAACAGCGGTGATTAGCGACGAGCTCAATCACAACTGCATCATCAATGCCGTGCGGCTGAGCCGGCCGCTGGAAAAACATGTTTATCCCCACCTCGATATGGCGGCGTTGGAAGAGAGCCTGGCGAAGGCCGCAGAGTCCTGCCGGCGCGCCATTATTGTTACCGACGGCGTGTTCAGCATGCGCGGCGATCACGCCCCACTCCACAAAATCTCCGCGCTGGCGCACAAATACGATGATGTGTTCCCCGAGAATATTTTGGTCGTCGTCGACGATTCTCATGGCGTCGGCGCTTTCGGCGCATCCGGCCGCGGCACGGAGGAATATACAGATAGCCCACCCGCCGATCTTCTGGTGGCGACGCTGGGCAAGGCTTTCGGGGTTAACGGCGGTTATGTCACTGGCGGCGACACGCTTATCGACTATTTACGCGAGACCTCGCCCTTCTACGTTTTTTCCAACCCGATCACGCCGGGCGAAGCCGCCGCCGCCAAGGCGGCCGTCGATCTCGTCGACAGTCCGCGTGGCGTGGCCTTGCTCGATCATTTGCGCGACATGACCGTGAGATTTGAGACAGGTCTGCTCGCGCTTGGCTTCGAAACCATAGCTGGCGAACATCCCGTTGTGCCGTTGATGGTGCGGGACACCGAGAAAACGTCGCAATTGGTTGCGCATTTGCGAGACCAAGGCGTTCTCGCCACCGGGCTCAATTACCCGGTTGTGCCGCGCGGCGACGAAGAAATTCGGTTCCAGGTCTCAGCCGATCACACGCCAGCCGATATCGACGAAGCACTTAACGCTTTGGCCGATTTTTCGAATTGAGTCCGAGACTGTCGTAATCAAGTTATTCCTCGATTGTCGTGGTGAGCTCGATCACCCGGCCTTGGCGAAACACTTTGACGGCGACGGTTTGCCCCACCTCAATTTCGGCGAGGTGATCGCGTAGCGCTATGTACGACTCGAACTTACCAACCTGAAACCCATCAACCTCAAGGATGATGTCACCGCCGAGCAATATGTCGTGCTCACCAATCTTCGCCGGCAAGTAGCTAGGCTGCAGTCCCAGCCGCGCGCCCGGTGAGCCAGCGGCAACCCGTTGGACCAGAACGCCGGAGTCTTGGGGCAGGTTGAATATCCCAGCCAATTTCTCATCGAGACCGAACACACTGATGCCACTCCAGGGCGTGCGGGGTGTTAGGAGAAGTTGCCTAATCGAGTTGGACGTGACCGAGAAGCCGACACCCTCGAAGGCACCAGACTGGCTCAAAATGTGGCTGACAATGCCGACCACCTCACCGTTCATGTCAAACATAGGTCCGCCGGAATTGCCGCGATTGATCGCAACATCAGCCTGAAAAAATTCCGCAAGGGCGAGCGGTCCGCCGAGCGTACCTGGCAATCGGCGAGCGCTGATGCGGCCCACAGTCAGCGTATGGCTGAGACCGTAGGGCGCGCCGATGACAAATATCCGTTGGCCCACACGCACGGCGTCCGAATTACCCATCTTCGCGATAACGGCGCCTTCTGGTACGCGCTCGAGCCGAAGCATCGCGAGATCCGCAGCCGGCTCCGACGAGACGATCTTGGCCAGAACTTTGGTGCCGTCGCCAAACTCGACCTGCACAGTATCCGCAACTTGTACCAAATGAGCTGCTGTCAGAACGTCTCCATCCTCCGAAATCAGCACACCAGAACCTTGGTCGGTGAAGGGCACGACGCCGACATTATTATTGCCGACTAATGCACGCTCGCGTGTCCGCACGAGAACGACCGAACCGTTGACGGCACTAAACAGGTCTTCGAGCGCTGGTTCGGCTTCTGACGCTTGGCTCGGCCAGGCGAAAAACAGCAGGAAAACTGCGATTGAGCCTATACCCAACTTTGTCTTCCCCGTCCCAATTGGTGGATTGTTTCGGTTGCTTGTCATCTGTCGGCCCAGGTTCGCTGTATGTCGCACGGACAAGCGTAGCACGATCATATCTTCATCCGTCAGCCTGACCAGAAGACGCGTTAGGTATATTCGCATGCGCGCGAAAGTCCTTCAAACCCAGCCATCGCAAAATTGGCCCGTTGACCGGCATCAATGTGCAGTTGTCGAAAGTGGCCATACTCAAGCCAGAAATTGCATGGCAGGAGAATATGATGAGCTACAAAACCATTCTTCTTGGATTGGTGGCCGGCGATCCGGGCAATGGCGCGAGAATTAATTCAAGCATCGGTCTCGCAGCGGCTCAGGGCGCGCATTTGACGGCGCTCTATATGATCCCGCCCTTCAGCATTCCAGGATTTGCCGAAGTGCCGGTGCCGACCTATGTCGCCGAGCAGTACTATGCAGACGAAGAAGCGGCGGCAGGGCCAGTGATTGAGGCTTTCGAAGCTGCGTTAGCTGCACAAGGCGATGTGCCCGGTATTATACGAAAGACTAATGTCCTGCCCCGCGACACGTTGCGAGAGAACGCACCGTTCGCCGATCTCATCGTCCTCGGCCAACCCCATGAGGATTATTACGATCCAGCGACCGACTCTCTGGTCGGCAATGTCTCCTTGTCAGCGGGCCTTCCGGTTCTCGCCGTGCCGCGGGAAGGCGACTTTGGCAGTTTCGGCAAGAACGTCTTGGTCGCGTGGACGCCCCGGCGCGAATGCACCAGAGCCGTGCGTGACGCTTTACCCTTCCTGCAACGGGCGGAGCGAGTTATCGTTCTGCGGGCCAACGCCTCTGACGACGGCGCCGACGTGGAGATCGGCGCCTATCTGGCGCGGCACGGCGTCAAGGCCGATATCGAGAAGGTGAAGGCTAAGGATATCTCGGTGGCGGATGCGATTATCAAGACCGCGTCGAGCGAAGATTGTGATCTCATCGTCATGGGCGCTTACGGCCATTCGCGATCGCGCGAATATGTTTTTGGCGGTGTCACCCGCGACATTCTGCGGCACATGACGGTACCGACGCTGTTCGCACACTAGGAAATCACACGCCTAGATCTTTGCCCCGCTGCGGCGTGCCCGCCGGCACCGCTCGATTGAAAGACCGAACGCGATGGCCCTCCTTTCGACATTGTCATTGTCTGCGAACTTGGCCCTCTTTACGGTTTTGGCCGCCGTGGTGTGGTTCACCGGCACCCGCTTGTCCTATCTCGCCGATGCCATTGCCAAACAAACCGGCGTCAGCCGCGCCATAATGGGTCTGATCTTTCTCGCCGCGATCACCTCGCTGCCCGAACTGGTCACGACTTCGGCAGCGGCGATTAAAGGGGATGCTGCGCTCGCCCTCAACAACATATTAGGTGGGATCACCATGCAGACGGCCATTCTGGCAGTGGCTGATGCAATCGCGATCCGCGTAACGCTCTCATCGTTTCCCCGAAAGCCGACCCCAATCCTGGAGGGGGCGATACTTATCCTGCTGCTGACGACGACGCTGGTTATCATCTCGATTGGCGAGACCCCGCTGTTTTTCAATGTCGGTCTCGGCGCAACATTGCTCGCCAGCATTTACTTCATTTCGATTCGTGTACTCAATCGTTACGACAAAGATCATCCGTGGCAACCGGTCAATCTTCCGGAACCCGAGGACGTCCCGCAGATCCTGCCGCTGCATGCATTGCATGACCTGCCCTTACGCACGCTTATAATGCAGTCATGTGGCGTGGCCGTGGTCATTCTCGTTTGCGGCATATTATTGGTCGAAACCAGCGCCGCGATTGCGGACCAGAGCGGATTGGGTAGCAGCTTCATTGGCGTCACGTTATTGGCAGCGACCACCTCGCTCCCGGAGCTGAGCACAACGATCGCCGCCGTGCGCATGGGCGCATATACGATGGCCGTGTCGAATATCTTCGGCAGCAACTTGATTATGGTGTTCGTCCTGTTCCCCGCCGATTTCTTTTATCGCGAAGGAGTCATCCTGAACGAAGCGGGTGAAACGGCGCAGTTGGCGTTGCTCTCGGGCATCGTCGTTACGACCATCTACATTATCGGCCTATTGATAAAGAAAAAGCCGCGAATCGCCGGAATGGGCCTCGATTCAATCCTGGTTCTCGGTGTTTACCTGGTCAGCGTATACGCGTTTTACACCGTGCGTTGAAATCAACGCGGCGACCGGTCAGCGCCTATTCGAACCATTCGGCAGGCAGCACGGTCCCTTCGTCCGCCGGCTCATCTTTCGACGCTTGTTCAGTTGGGTCATCGGGTTGAGCCTGTTCAAAACCCGGAATGCCGACATGGCGGCCCGCCAGTTGCGGACCGCGGGCGAACACCGGGATCTCAATGAACGCGGATTGGGTGAGCGCGTCACGATAGGCGGCCAAAGCTGCGCGCGACGAATCCAAGCGCATGCGAGACCGCGATCCGTCGCCATTTTCCCAATTGCTGTGCCAATAAGACATTGCCTTGATGCGGGGATAGCGTCCGCTGCTCAGATCGGTCAGTGCGTCGCGCAGCCATTGGGGTTTGCCCGCATGCTCAACAACGCCGAATTCCAATAATGCGATTGGCTTGCGGCTCGAGATCGCTGCAAGCTCGGGATAGACATCGTCCATCACCTGGCGGAAACGAGGATTCCAGGACTTCAGCTCTCTCGGTGTCTGTGCGGCATAGACCGAGACACCGATCCAGTCGATATAATCATCGCCAGGATAGTAAGCCGAATAGGCGTTCCAACTTTCATTATGAGGCGCGCCGTAGCCGTTGACGTGAAACACCCAGGTGACGTTGTGCACGTCTTCGGCGCGGAAAATGTCGATGATGTGGCGATAGGCGTCGCGAAAGCGTTCCGGACCATCGGCCAGCGTGGGCGAACCATAGGCGGTGCTGGTTGAGCCGCCATTGCAGACGCCGCTCCACGGAAACCAGTTCCCATTAACTTCGGTACCAAATTCAATCATTACCGGTCCGCGCACCTCTCCCGCCGTTCGGGCGTAAGTGCGAAATTGATCGTCGAACTTACCCGAGAGGATATTTTCCATCCGGTACTTCTTGTCGGCACAGCCTTCCTTCCAATTGCTGCGCGACATCAGGCGAATGAAGGGGACGACGCCTTCCTCGAGCAATGTCTCCACTTTGTTTTTTGGAAACCGGATACCGCGGAACCAATTATCTGAAAAATAACCCCAGACAATCTTGCGGCCGTTCAACTTGTCTGAGAAGCGCCTGATCCGCTGCTTCGTGACGATGGACTCTTCCGGGCCAAAGTCGGGAAACGCCGCGTGGTAGATACCGGTTGGCGGTGGCGCCAGCTTAATCGGAGGCATATCACTTTGGGCGCTACCAGCGCTCGCCAGGGAGATAACCGTCGCAGCAAACGTCGTTTTGACGAGTAGTTTGATCATCGACCTTTCCACTATATTAGACAATTTTTATATGCGGGTGCGATAATATACAGGCGCACGGACCCCGCCAGGTAATGGCTTGATATCGGCTTTCAATGCCGATCACTGAAAGTTGCGCCATGCGGCGTCAATAAACACAAGCTTTTCAAGCTTGGCGCCGCTATCTCGCGCAAGACAAGCTGCATTCTTCATACACCGAATCTATCTGCTGAATTGTTCACAATTTGTTAATAGTGGTGTTTTACCGGTTAAAAACCTCTCCAATGCCGTGACAATTCGGGTCGCGGCTTGGCCGTCGCCGAAGGGATTGTCGATCCCCTGCATTCCGGCGCGCAAAGCAGGATCGTCCAACCAGCGGCTGGCAATTGAATAAACGTCTTGGCGATCGGTGCCGACGAGAACGGCCAGACCGTCGCGCACTGCTTCCGGGCGTTCGGTGACGTCACGCAGAACCAGCACCGGCACGTGATAGCTTGGCGCTTCCTCCTGAATACCCCCGGAATCCGTTAGGATGAGATGCGCCGTGCGAATGAGACTGTGACAGGCGGCGTAATCCAAGGGTTCGGTCAGGGTTATCCGCGGCTGGTCCCGCAGGATAGGTTCAACAGTTTCGCGAACCCGCGGATTAACATGGAGCGGCAAGACCACGTGAATGTCGTCAAACCGCTCCACGATATCGCGCAACGCGCGACACATCCCGTCTAACTTCGTTCCCCAGGATTCGCGGCGATGAAGGGTGACAAAGACCAATCTCTGCCCGTTCGGTATGACCGGGACATTCGCCGGCGCGCACGGCGCCGCCAACTTATCGACCAAGGCCAAAGCGTCGATCGCCGTATTGCCGGTCACAAAGATCGTGTCCTCTCGGCACCCCTCGGCCACGAGGTTCGCAGCGGCACCGGGCGTTGGCGCAAACCGCAGGCTAGCCATGTCATCGATCATCCGGCGGTAGGCTTCTTCGGGAAACGGATCGCGATTGTCGCCGCTGCGCAATCCAGCTTCCACATGCGCGACCGGCAGATGTTGGTGGAATGCGGCAAAGGCTCCGGCGAAGGCACTCACAGTATCGCCTTGAACAATCGCCAAGGCCGGATCGATCGCCTCGCATAACGCCGTAATGCCGCGAACAACCTTCTCGTTGAGATTCAGCAATGCCCCCCCTGCCCCGGCGTTGAGGCAATGATCGGGCTTGATGGCGAATCTTGCGAGCGTCTCTCGCTCCAACTCCTCATGTTGCCCTGTCGAGACCCAGCAAACGCGTGCCCCGCCAAGGCGGTTTCGGGCTTCGAGATATACCGGCGCCAGCTTGATGACTTCTGGTCGCGTACCGGCAACGACAAGGATGGGTCCGCTATATGGCTGTTTTTTCATAATAAATTCAAAACCAAACTTCGAGCGATTTGATCAAGATCACTGCCTTGCGTCCCCTGGTATGCGATTCTTTGTTTAGGATAAGTTGTTGCGCGTGGATCTGGTTGGCGTCTTTTTCCAAAATGGTTGCGACAAAGCGCCAAACAGCTGGCACTGGAGTTGGTTCTCGAATGAAGTTGTCCCCCCAAGAACGGGCCCAATTCGCGCTCGAACGCGACGATTACCGCGATCTGATACGGTATATTCGCAGTCCGCGGCAAGAGCCGGCGCAAAATACCCTCGACCTGACTTGTATTGGCAATACCGGCGGTGCCCACAATGTGGTGCATGGCAGGCCCGCCGGCGGGATGTTGTTGCGCACCGCTGGCCGGACCATCATCATCGATCCCGGCGACAATTCTATCGCCTACATGACCTCGCTTGGTCTGAACCCCTACAGCATCACCGATGTGGCGGCCTCCCATGCCCATAATGATCACGTAGGCGATCTGTCCTTAGCGATCTCGGCAGCGCTAACCCTGGGCCTTAAAGACGAGAGCGAGAGCGACAGCCACTTTCTTGTTAGCCCATCGTTGGTTGATTATGGCTCACCGAACGCGACCAAACTCGGCTTCACGGTTCCTGCATATGCTTGGAAGGGTCGGGTCCATGCCCTGTGCTCGCGAGACATGGAAATCTTGCGCTTCGACGGTGCTTCTATCGCCTCGACCCAACAAGTCCGTATTGTCGACTCGCTAAGCGTCACTGCGGCGCCGGCGCACCATGGCCAGGTGCAGGTAACCGGCTTCGTGTTTGACACGCCGATTGGCCGCCTTGGTTACACCGGCGACACCGAATATTTTCCCGAGCTCGCTGCCGCCTACCAAGGCGCGGACGTGTTGTGGATGAACATGAACACGCTGGCGTTAGACGCGATCGACGACACGAGGCCAACTTGCCCGAAAACTGCGGCGCCGGTGCACTACCACCTAGGCTATGTCGGCGTGTGCAATTTGATCGAGGCGGTCCGCCCCACCACGGCGTTCGTTTCTCACCTCGGCGCGCAGCTTTTACCCCAGCGCGAAGCCATCCAGGCGCTGCTGCGCAACCGGTTCGCCGACACCGGTATTACCATCTATTGCCCCGACAACGGCGATCGATACAGTTTCGTCTCTACTCTGTCCCGGCCGCCGTCGGTCGGCAGGTTCGTACCATGACCGCCGAAGTCGGAATACCAGCGATCATCCTGGCGGGCGGCCTGGGGACGCGGCTGCGCAGCGTCACCAACGATAAATTTCCCAAGCCGATGGCGCCGATTCCTCTTAGAGGAAAATCTCACCCCTTTCTGGAATTTCCATTGGCCCATCTGAAAGCCGAGGGCTTCACAGACATCATAATTTGCATTGGACATCTGGGAGACCAAATTCGCCGGCATTTCGGCGACGGCCGCCAATTTGGGTTGACGATCCGCTACGACGATGCCGGCGACGCCGATACCGCGCGGCGAATTTGGGGCGCGACCCAACTGCTTGGCGCGCCAAAATATCTGGTGGTTTGCGGTGACGTCTTCCATCCTTTCGGGCTCGGCGAATTTATTGAGGACTTCTGTCGGCATCCGCAGTGGCTGATGCAACTGGCCGTCGTTCCTACTGCGGGCGACATTTCCGCCAATCTTGCGCTCGGCCCTGGCTGCGAAATTACCGACTACGATGCACGCGGCGTTCAGGGCGAATATGTCGGCATCGAGGCGGGCACGCTAACGTTCCGCGATACGATCTTCGAAGGTGATCCCGTCGCCGCTGATCTATCGCTAACCGCCAATATCTATCCCAGCTTGATTGCTCAAAGGGCGCTGGGTGGCAAACTTGTGACGCAGCCGTTTTTTGATATCGGCACGCCCGAAAGCTACAACCGTTTCTGCCAATACGCCGGTGCCGGTCATGCCCAACCGGTCTCTTGGGGGACGCAATGAGATATCTTGGCGGATTGGCTCGCTTAATTCTTGCTGTGGTCTGGGTCTGGGTGCCTGTTGCAGCCTACGCCCAGACAATCCAAACAACCCAGTTGACGGCACCCAGCGGGCAAAACAATCGATTGCTGATTGTCGCGCCGGCATCGTCGCTGGCGCAGGCCCATTTTCTATCCAAAGAAATTTTTGCCGACTACGCCTTCGATATCCGGATTATCGATAGTGCCAAATACGCCCCTCTGATCGACGAGATCGCGCACGATGCGTTCGTCTATTTCGGCTCGGATTCAGGTGTTCCGCCGACGCAGGGGTTTTTGGACGACATCGCCCGCACCAAAAAGCCGGTTTTATGGATCAAACAACATATCTGGTTGCTCGGCGAAGACCTTTTGCAGCGGCGGGGTCTAAACGTTTTGCGACCGCAAAACACGCAGGCCGAAGCGGCCAACAGTATTCGAGTAAAGGTAAAAGACCCGGCCCGAATCTTAAACTGGCTGTTCGACGAAAACGGCCGCGCGGTTCAGCCGACCACTGTTGTCGCTGGAAACTTGACTTATCTGTCCTTCAATCCCCAGTCCGACAGCGCCGGAACGGCCGCGGCACCACTGCTCTCTACCGCGCTGCACGCGGCTTTCGGCGATCCAGCGAACATATTACCCATGCCAGTGTCGAGCTTTGAGGACAGAGTCCGCAAGGCCCGTGACGACGATTTTGCAGGCGGGGTCCATCTGCCGATCTATATTTCCGAAACGAGCGAGAAATTCGTCGGCTACGATTCCGATCGTTTGCACAAAAATCTGCTGCGGATAAAAAATTCCGGCGCCGAATGGGTCACAATCCAACGCGTTTATTACCAGGAAGGCATCAACGCCAGTCAGATCGCTAAAGATCCGGCGCGCACCGCAACGCTAGCATCGCTCGAGAATATCGTTGCCGACGCCCACAAGATCGGACTGATGGTCCGCCTTATTCCGGTCGTAAATCTAACCGAAGCCAGCCGCAAACCCGACCAATGGCGCGGCATGATCCAACCTTCGAATCCGGATCAATGGTGGATGCAATACCGCGCAATTTTGCTCGAAGCTGCCGCCTTCGCTCGGGAGAACGAGGTCGAATCGCTTGCCATCGGCGCCGAATTGGTTGCTCTGCTGGACGAAGACGACCGCTGGCTCTCGCTGGTGGCTGATGTGCGGCACGAAGCCAATTATCGCGGACTTTTGAGCTACCAGATCAATTTCAATGCGTTGGAACAAATCGGCTGGGCCCATGCCCTGGACTATCTTTCAATTGCCGCTTATTGGCCGCTCGCCGAAGACCGGGACGCTGACCTCGAGACCCTGATGGAGACTTGGCGCGGAATCGGCGCAGAGCTTGCTGATTGGCGCAGCCGCAATCCCGGCACAAAGCTCGAATTCGGTGAAATCGGCTATGTCAGCCAACCTTACACCAGCGTCTTTCCCTTTTCGTGGAAGCCACACAAAGATCAGAAACGTCACCTGTCCGAGCAGTTTACTGCCTATCTCGCGCTGGAGAAATTTCTCGCAGAACATACCCAGATCGCCGGCGTCAGTTTTTTCGCATCGACGCGAGAAGATACAGACCCCGAAAGCATTGGCTACACACCCTTCGGCAAACCTGCCAGCGAGGTGATGGAGCGGATCCTCAAGTCGCGATGACATAGGCATTAGCGAGGTCTAACCGGAATCGATGGATTACCCTTTGCTATTCTACGGCGCTGCCGCCGCGTTATTTGCCTACTCATGCTTGAGCATGGCCGCGCGCGCTTATCAATTCGTCGCGTTTCCACGCACCTTCGGCCGCACCACCAATATATCGCTGCGAAACCTTGTCGAGCTTTCTGATGAAAAAAGCGCCGAATTGCCCAGCTTCAAAATCGTCGTTCCGGCCTATCAAGAGTCGTTGGTAATCGAAGCCACGCTGCGCCGCCTCGCGGCACTCAACTATCCGCGCAGCCATCTGGAAATTTACGTTGTGACCTATGAAGACGAGCCGAAATCGGCTGGTACGGCGACGACAAGCGATATCGTTCGGCAAGTCGCGTCACAGCTCAATACCGAAACGGGACGTAGATTCATCAAGTCGCTACACGTACCGCTTGGTTTCGAAGGTTATTTCCCCGGCCGTTTGGATGCCGACCATCGCCATATTGGTAAAGCGCGCGGCCTCAACTTCGCGTTGCGCGCCATTCACGAAGAAAACGAGCGCGACGAACGCGCCTATTTCATCGCCGCCATGCGCGCGGCGGGCTATTTGGCGCGCGTGGATAGCGCGATCGAGGCGCTCATTACAAACATGTCCGATCCCGGCGCATTCGACGCGACGACACGACGTTATTTCGATCCCAAAAGCGATGAGTATGTCGGACCAGCGACCTTGAGCTCGCAACTCTATCGGGTTCGCGACCTGGAACAGAAGGCAGCGCAACAAGGGACTGACATTGCCCAGTCCGCCCAAATCTTACGCGACTATGTTCAAGGCGAAGCGGCCCGGTTCTTTCTTCAGGCCCCGCGCGAAGACGCGCCAACCGCCGAATGGCGCATCATTCCGAAGCGGGAGTTTCTTCATCGAATCATGGGTGAGGTTGAGGCGGAGTCGACAACCGTTCTCGCCGAGCGCTATAGCGCTCGAAACCTGGAACTCGCACAGGACCGACCAACATTGTTCAGTTCGCTCCAAGGGGTTGAAGATGGTGAGGCGCTGTACCAATGCACGCGGCAGCTAAATTCGCGCTGGTTAGCCATCTACGACGCCGACACCGATGCACCGCCCGACCTCTGCCGACACCTGGCCGCCCGCATCCTGACAGATCCATCCGCAATGGGCTTCCAAGGCCCGGTTGCCGCTGTCGGAAATTTTGCGGAGGTGCATCCCCTGTGCAGACCCGCCAGTCTGTGGATGGCGTTTTGTCATGCTACGAGCTATCCCCGGCTGCTCAGTAAACCGAGTTGGGCCCACCCACTCGCCGGTACAAACTTGTGCTTTCGCCTCGATGGATTTGAGCGCAACGGCCAAGTGGTGCGCACCCCACCCTATGACGAAATTCAACGGCGTTTCATTCTGAGTTTCGATCCAGAACAACTTACCGAGGATCTCGAGGCGGGCATCCGTATGTTTAGCGACTGCCACGTCAACGCGGACTGGCATCCCTATCTCGAAATCGAACAAGCCCCGCCGACACCTCGGGCTCTTATTGCGCAGTGGACAAGGTGGACGCAGGGAACGTTGCAGACCCTCGGTTATGTCCTACGTAGCCGCCTGCCGCGCACGCAAAAAGCCAAGCTCGCTTTGCTGCCGTTCGAGGTCATGGCCAGCGGTGTGGGCCCGGTAATCACCATCTCATTATGGGCAGTTATCTTATTGGGCGAACTTACCACGCATCCCCAATTACTGCCGCTCACGCTGTTACTGACTTTCGCAAACTTGTTTTACGTGCTGCCGTTTCTGGTCGCGTACAATCGCTTCCGCCCTCTCACGCTGCGCGCGAACGCCGTCGAGACGTTGCGCGCCCAAGCACCACTCGTTCTAAACGAACTCTCAAACCGAGCAAAGGATCGGCCAATTAGTGCCCAAGAGCATGAGCTGGTGCGAATGATCGCGGAACGGCTGGCACACGGTCTCAAGAAAGGCGGCTTCCTCTCTCGCTATCTCAGCTCACGCTGCATCGAAGACGACGACCGGCGACCGGCGATTGCAGGCGAAGTCGCGGCGCGGCTTGCTAACCTGGAAGAATGCACACCCGCTGCGCTGCGGCGCGGCGAATTGGTGGCGTTGGCGACCGCGTTCCAGAATTCAGTAGCCGAAACCCCACAGGCTCGGACACCCGGCACGTGCCAAGCTTCACTGTTAGCCGATCGTTTGGCAACACTCGACCTCGCTCTGGCCCACGGCGCCGGCGAAGGTGCGCAGCGCAGGCGCGAACGCGTATCCTTGTGTCTTTGGGCCCTTCCCTTCCTGCTGTTTCAGTTGATTCCCTATTACAAGGGGCTGGTTCGCTGGATCGTTGGAAGTCGCCAACGCCACTGGGAAAAAACACCCCGTACCCACAAAGGTGCCACATGGCTGTAAACCAATTCAAATCCGTGACGAGAGGCAACCCAACCTACGAACCAAATAATCGTAGCCCACGGGATGACGCATCGCTGGAGACACGATTGGCAGTCGCCAAGTCGCACTGGCACCGTACAGTTGGCGAGCGCGTGCTGCGACTTATCGGATTGTTGGTGGGCCTGGTGGTGCTGTTGTTGGCAATTACCTTGGCGTCGCAAGAAGTGCCTGCAGCATCGACCGATACAATAAGGATAAGACCGTTACCGACGGCACATGAAGCCTCATGCGCGATCGCCCCGCTTCCCGCGACCGCCGACCGGTTGTTGCTTGTCGTCGCTGATAACAACGAAAGCGTTTTCCCCCAGATTGTAGCGCTTGAAGAAGCCTTGAGTTCCTACTTTAACTTGCGAGTTCAGAGAGTGGCTGCTGCCGATTATCAGCCGGCCCTTTTGGAGAACGTTCGGGCAAGCGTGGTTTATGCCAATGCAGTATTCAAAGATGACGAACGCATCGGCGAATTGGTTAACGATACCTGGCGCCACGAGCTGCCGGTGCTTTGGCTGGGGCCCGGCGCTTATGTGGCGGAAGCAGAGCTTGATATCGTGCTCAAGACAGACCCCAGCGCGTTTGAATCGGCGCCGAAAGGCACTATCGTCGAATATAACGGGGTTTCGATCTCGGCAACCGGGTTTTTACTTGGCGAAACCATCAGCGAGTCGACGGGGTCACCCGCCCGCGCGGTCGCAACGGTGCGGTTGCCTAACGGCACAGCCATGCCAGCAATCACGGTCAGAGACGATTTCGTCCACGTTAGCTTCGACCCGTTAGACCCTGACCTGCCGCCCAACCTGGCGCTAGCTGTGGTTATCGACGCTTTCGCAGAAGTGTTGGGCTCGCCCACCCCCGACCCTCGCGTGCTTTTTCGCCTCGAAGACCTGAACGGCCACGACTACGGAGAGACCGATACCTCGTTCGCGAAAACCGCCAACTATCTGCTGTCCGAGAACGTATTCCTGCACTTGGCCATCATCCCAGAATGGGTCGACGCGCAAGGAAACGTCCAGGAAAATATAGGATCCGCGCGGAAGATTCTCGACTTGATCAAGGCCTATCCGGAGTCGGTCAGTCTCATTCAGCACGGTTACCAACACTTCCGGCCGGAGGCGCGCAACACGGGTCTGCGCTCCGGCCAAGCGTTCGAGTTTTTTCTCGATGATGACCGCACATTGGGCATCGAAAAAGCGCAAGAGTTGCTCCGGCAACGGTTGGCGGCGGGAAGCGACCTAATAGAGCGTTATGCTTGGCGGCCGCATATTTTCGAGGCCCCCCACTACCTCATGTCGCCGAGCCAACAGGCACTCGCTGAAGAACTCTATCCGGTCATTCATCACCAGCCTTTATTCTACGCCAGCAAATCCAGTCAATTTCTGCTGCCCTGGTACACCAAGCGCAGCGCTGTGGTTTATGCCCCCAGCTCCGCCGGTTTTGTCGATGTTCTAAAACCTAACAGCGTTTCGAAAATCCTGCGTGTGCTGGAACAAGGCGCGCGTATTCTACCCGATCCTGTTTTCGTGGTTTTTTTCCATCCTTTTGTGACGGAGTATGTCGGCCGGGAGACAGACCTGGAGAAATTGATCTCCGGGATCAAAGAACTCGGCTATCGCTTCGCCAACACGTGCGAGGATATTTCGCGGCCTCGCTAAACTTGCGCTAACACTCGATGTGCCCGTTCGGCGGCGAGTTCCCAATAGAGCTCTTCGTACTGCGGTATGATGAGGTCCTGTGCGTAGTTCTTAACCGAACTTTCGCGCGCGGCCTTACCCATGCGCAACCTCCGATTATCGTCTTCCAACAGGGTGATGGCGGCGCGCCCCATCGCCTTATAGTCGCCGACTGGAAATAGCATTCCGCTAACGTCATGCTCGACCACCTCGGGCAGGCCGCCAGCACGCGAACAGATAGACGTGAAGGAAATCGCGCAAAAGCTCCGTGTGAAAC